>JAMWCZ010000056.1 GCA_023819225.1 Candidatus Omnitrophota bacterium | reverse complement strand
CCATAGTGTTATAGTAAAATACGTAAAAAATAGATTTATGAAGATTTAACTAATTTTTTCAGTTTCTCCTGCCAAAACCTTTTTTCTTCTTCAGTAGCATAGTCAATTATTAATCTTCCATTTAGATGGTCTATTTCATGTTGAAAGCATCTTGACAAAAGACCATCTGCCTCTATTATAAATTCCTTTCCTTTCTCATTGTATGCTTTTAAAACCACCTTTTTTGCCCGCTGGATTGAAAAATAAATTTCAGGAAAACTCAGACATCCTTCTATATCAATCTCATCATCTTCAGAAGTTTTAAGTATCTCAGGATTTATAGCAGTTATAATTTTATCTGTGTTTTTATCAAGAGCAATAAAGACCCTTTTTGAAATCCCTACCTGAGGTGCAGCAAGACCAAGCCCCTGTGCCTTTTGTAGTGTCTGTTTCATATTTTTTATTAATTTCTCAATTTTTTCATCTATATTTTTAACTTCTCCTGCCGTCTTTTTTAAAACTTCCTCTCCATATATCCTTATTCTTCTCATTTTTAAGAGGTGATTATCTTAACACCTAAATATTTTTCTACTGTTTTAATCGCACAATACTTACCACACATAGTACATACATCTTTCTCCGTTGATTTGTATCTCTTATGGATTTTATCAAACTTAACTGGGTCTATAGAAAGTTTTTTTTCTTCCTGCCAGTTTCTTTGTGTCCTGGCAAGAGCCATTTTGTAGTCCCACTCTATAGAATTTTTAAGTCCTCTGGCTATATCAGCACTATGAGCTGCAATTTTCGCTGCAACTGTGCCTTCAATAACTTCTTCAATTCCAGGAAGTCCAAGATGTTCACTCGGTGTAACATAACATATGAAGTCCGCTCCATACCATCCAGCAACTGCTGCACCGATGGCAGATGTTATATGGTCATACCCGGGCGCAACATCAGTGACCACAGGACCGAGCACATAAAAAGGGGCACCTTTACATATTTTTTTCTGAAGGACTACATTTGCAGGTATCTCATTAAGAGGGATATGTCCGGGTCCTTCTATTATTACCTGAACTCCATTTTTCCACGCTGTTTCTGTCAATTCTCCAAGTGTTAAAAGTTCATCTATCTGAGAATTATCAGTAGCATCTACGATACCTCCTGGCCTCATCCCATCCCCTAAACTCAATACGAGGTCATACTTCCTTGCAATATCCATAACCCTGTCAAAATGTTCATAAAGAGGATTCTCTTTTTCATTTGCAATCATCCAACTTATAAGAAATGCCCCTCCTCTGCTTACCACCATTGTTTTTCTCGGGCTTTTTCTCAATCTTTCAAGCGTATTGAGTGTAATCCCACAGTGCAATGTAACAAAAGAAACCCCATCATCTGCATGTCTTTCAATAACTTCAAAAAGTTTTTCTGTATCCATTTTTACCAGTGCACCCTTCTCTTCTATCGTTTCAATAACTGCCTGATATACAGGAACGGTGCCAATAGGAACAGGACTTCGTTCAACAATCGTCTTTCTTATCTTGTTAATATCTCCACCAGTACTAAGGTCCATTACAGCATCTGCTCCATATTTACATGCTGCTTTTAGCTTTTCAATTTCAGAACATATATCAACTATATCAGGAGATGTGCCTATATTGGCATTTACTTTAATTCTAAGTCCCTCACCAATTCCAAGATATATATTTCCATGTCGTAGTATTACAGCCCTACCTTCAGCTACTTTTTCTGCGAGAACTTCAGGTTTTATCTTTTCTCTCCCTGAAACATATCTAATACCTCTACTTATTATTCCTTTTAATGCGGACTCTCTTTCAAGCATTTTTATACCCCTTTTAATCCAGAATGGCACCTGTATTTGCTGATTTTACATTTTTTGAATATCTTAAAAGAACGCCTTCAAGTTTTTTTACCTGTATCTTCTGTTTCTCTTTTCTCTTTTTAAGTTCTTCCTTATTAACTTTCAAGTTAATCTGTCTGTTTTTTATATCTATCTCAATAATATCTCCGTTTTCTATCAAACCTATAGGTCCTCCTGATGCAGCTTCAGGACTTATATGCCCTATACATAGACCTCTTGTTCCACCAGAAAATCGGCCATCAGTAATCAGGGCAACCTTTTCATCAATCCCTTTACCAGAAATAACCGAAGTAATAGAAAGCATCTCTCTCATACCAGGGCCTCCGCGAGGTCCCTCATATCTTATAACAACGACACCTTTCTTTACCTTGCCTTTCATTACTGCATCCATTGCATTTTCTTCTGAATCAAAAACCATTGCAGGTCCAGAAAATTGCATCACTTTTTCTGAGACCGCTGACTGTTTAACTACTGCTCCATCAGGAGCAAGGGAACCTTTTAAAATTACAATGCCCCCCTCCCTGGAATATGGATGGTCAACACTTCTTATTACATCCCGGTTAAATATATATGACTCTTTCGCTATATCCCTTATTTTCTTACCGCTTACAGTTAAAAGGTCTGTATTTAAAAGTTTATGAGATGCTAGTTCCTTCATAACACCTGAAATTCCTCCTGCAGCATCAAGTTCCTGTATATGCTGTTTTGACGCAGGAGAGATTTTGCATATGTTAGGCACCTGTCTGCTTATTTTATCAAAAAGTTCCAGCGAAATAGCAATCCCTGCTTCTCTGGCTATTGCAGGCAGGTGTAAAACCGTATTTGTTGAGGCACCTACTGCCATATCTACTGCTATGGCATTTTTAAAGGCATCAAGCGTTGCTATATCCCTTGGTTTTATATTTTTCTCTACAAGTTTTACAACCCTCATCCCAGCATATTTAGCAAGTCGTATCCTTTTTGCTGTTACAGCGGGTATGGTTCCATTACCTGGAAGTGCAAGCCCTAATGCCTCAGCAAGACAGTTCATAGAGTTTGCAGTAAACATTCCTGCACAACTACCTGCTCCAGGGCATGCTTCTTCCTCTATAATCTTAAGAGCATTCTCATCTATTTCTCCCTTAAGAAATCTTCCTACTCCTTCAAAGACAGAAATAAGGTCTAATGGTTGTCCAGAAGGGAGATGACCACATAGCATCGGTCCACCACTTATAAGGAGACCAGGAATATCTACCCTTAAAAGAGCCATAAGCATTCCAGGGATAATTTTGTCGCAACTTGCAACCATAACTACCCCATCAAACTGATGTGCCTGAAGCATAATCTCAACAGAATCGGCTATTGTTTCCCTTGAAACTAAACTATAATTCATACCTTTGTGTCCCATAGCAATACCATCACAAACACCTATTGTAGAAAATTCTATCGGGGTACCTCCTGCCAACCTAATTCCTGCTTTTACTGCTTCTGTTATTCTATCAAGATGGATATGTCCTGGAACAATCTCATTGGCAGAATTAGCAACTGCAATAATAGGTCTGTTAATCTCATCATCGGTGAGTCCAAGTGCCTTCAAAAGAGAACGATGCGGAGCCCTCTCAAGCCCCTTTTTTATATTATCGCTTCGCATTGAGCCCTCCTAAATTGCCATCCTTTTTATTATTTCTAAATGTGCTTCTGAAATTGAGGTCTGGTTAGATATTACTTCTTTCAATGGCGTATAGATAATTTCATTTCCTTTAATCCCAACCATATAGGGGTGTTTTTCTTTTAATAGAATATCCACTGCTGCCATTCCAAACCTTGTAGCAAGTGCCCGTGTAAGATACGTAGGGGTGCCTCCCCTCTGTATATAGCCCAGGACAGAATATCTTATTTCTCTTTCAGGTAATGCCTTCTGTAGAAAAGCAGTTAGGTCCTCTGCCCTTCCAGCACCTTCAGCAAGTATAATAATGGAACTGATTTTTCCTTTTTCTGCCTGTTCTTTAAGAAGATATACAATTTTTTCATATGGTATCTTTACTTCGGGTATAATCACTATTTCAGCACCGCAGGCAAGTGCTACTTCTAATGCAAGATTACCACTTTCTCTACCCATAACCTCAATCACAAATGTTCTGTTGTGACTTGTCGCAGTATCTCTTATATTATCAATAGCAGAGACAGCGGTATTTACAGCGGTATCAAAACCCACAGTGCAATCTGTCCCGTACAGGTCATTATCTATAGATGCAGGAATAAGAACAACAGGAAAATTAAAATCATTATAAAGGTAATATGCTCCTTTTGAAGAACCGTCTCCACCTATTATTACAAGTCCCTCAATCCCTTCTTTTTCTAAATTTTCATAACAGGCCTTTCTTATTCCATATTCCTTAAATTCTGGAAAGCGTATGGTTTTTAAAAAAGTACCCCCTTTATTTATAATACCACTAACACTTCTTGATGTGAGTTTTACAAAACTCTTTTCATATAATCCTCTGAAGCCCCTTTCAACTCCTGTTACTTCAAGACCATAACTGAGTGCTGTTCTTACTACCGCTCTTATGGCAGCATTCATTCCTGGGGCATCCCCTCCTGTTGTAAGAACCCCTATCTTTTTCATTTTTCCTCTTTTTCTTATTATCCCTTACCATTACTGCCAAGAAGTTTACATTTTTCAATATACATCTTTTTCAATTCTTCTCTGGCAGGTCCGAGATACTTACGAGGGTCAAACTCTTTTGGGTTTTCAGCAAGATATTTTCTTATCATTGCTGTCATTACGAGCCGTCCATCGGAATCAATATTTACCTTACAGACATTCATTGAAACCGCTTTTCTTATCTGTTCTTCAGGAACTCCTGCAGTATTTTCAAGTTGCCCTCCATATCTATTTATAATATCCACATATTCCTGTAACACAGAGGAGGCGCCATGAAGCACAATAGGAAATCCAGGGAGTCGCCTTGCACATTCTTCAAGTATATCAAACCTTAACGGCGGTATTGGTTCTCCTGGTTTTACCTTGAATTTATACGCACCGTGTGAAGTTCCAATTGAAATTGCTAAACTATCCACCCCGGTTCTTTTTACAAAGTCCTCAACAACCTTCGGGTCGGTATAGTGGCTTACTTCAGAAGAGACATGTTCTTCTATACCCGCAAGAACTCCCAGTTCTCCTTCAACTGTAACATCCCTTTCGTGTGCATATTCAACCACCTTTTTAGTAATTGCAATATTTTCTTCATAAGGGAGCGCAGAACCATCTATCATAACATTGGAAAACCCATAATCAATGCAACTTTTACATATTTCAAAAGAATCTCCATGGTCCAGATTTAGAGCAATAGGGATATTACTTCCCATCTCCCTTGCCATAGCAATTGCTCCCGGCACCATATACCTTAAGAGTGTTTGATTTGCATACTGCCTTGCCCCTTTTGATATCTGGAGTATTACAGGCGAATTACATTCCACACAGGCAGTGATTATTGCCTGCAGTTGTTCCATATTATTAAAATTATATGCAGGGACTGCATATCCACCTGTCAATGCCTTTTTGAAAAGTTCTTTTGTGTTAACAAGCCCAAGTTCTTTATAACTTACAGACATTTTTTCCTCCTTTTCCCTTCAGGGATTTAAAATTTAAGGGTTGTAATAATTCTATTATAAAATTTTTTAAAAATACCGTCAATAATACGTACGGATAGGGTACATAGGTATTATCCAAGAGATTCTTTATATTTTTTAACTTTTTCCCTTATACCTTCATCTTCTAATGCAAGTATCTGGGCTGAAAGGACTGCCGCATTTTTAACACCAGCTCTACCGATTGCCATAGTAGCAACAGGAACTCCTGATGGCATCTGTACTATCGCCAGTAGGGCATCAATACCACGTATATCGCTTGTCGGAAGTGGCACCCCGATAACAGGAAGGTGTGTTTTTGCTGCAATAACACCAGGTAGATGTGCTGCCATACCTGCGCAGGCAATAATTACTCCAAATCCATTTTCCTCTGCCTTCTGTGAAAATTCTACTACCTTATCCAGTGTCCTGTGTGCTGATAGAACCAGTACATCATAGGCAATCCCAAATTCATTGAGAATTTCTTTCGCCCCTTCAATATACTCCATATCATTTCTACTACCAATAATAATCGCTACTTTCTTAACCATAGTTCTTTTATCCTCCTTATACCCTCTATTATTTTATCTTCTGACACTGTTATAGAAAATCTGAGATAACCTTCTCCTGATGGACCAAAACCAATACCCGGCGTTGCTACTATCCCTGCTTTTTCAAGGAGATAACCTGCTGTTTCTATAGAACTGCCTTCTATTTTCAACCAGCAATAGAAAGTTCCTTTAGGTATGTTTATTTCAAACCCTGCCTCTTTTAAACCATTAATTAGTATATTCATCCTGTTTTTATAAATAGCCCTTAGTTCCTTAACGCTTTCCTGACTTCCTGTAAGTGCTTCTATACCGGCAAATTGTATTGCTTCAAAAGTTCCTGAATCAATGTTCTCTTTTATCTTTGCAAGTGCAGCGATAACTTTACTGTTTCCACATACCCAGCCAATCCGCCATCCGGTCATATTGTATGTTTTTGAGAGGGAGTGAAATTCTATACCAACATCTTTTGCCCCCGGTAAAGAAAGAAAACTCACAGGTTTTTCTTCAAAGTATATCTCACTGTAAGCAGCATCATATACAAGTACTATCTCGTTTTTTTTACAGAACTTTATTGATTCAATCAAGAAATCCCTGTCTACAAAAGCAGAGGTCGGATTATTGGGATAGTTAAGAAAAAGAATTCGTGCCTTTTTAAGAATATCGTGAGGTATTTTCCCTAAATCTGGAAGAAATCCATTTTCTGCTTTAAGCGGGATGAAAAATGGGGTCCCTTCTGCAAGTATGGTCCCAATGTGATATACAGGATATCCTGGCTCAGGAACAAGAGAGATATCTCCTGGATTTAAGAGCGCCCAGGGGAGATGGGCAATTCCTTCTTTAGAGCCGATTAAAACCAGTATCTCTTCATCGGGATTGAGTTCTACTTCACAGTTGTTTTTATAAAAATCAGATACTGCCTTCCTAAAAGCAGGTGTCCCTTTTCCCAACGGATATCTATGAAAACTTGGGTTTTCAATGCCTTTTTTCATCGCATCTATTATATTTTGGGGTGTGGGCAGGTCAGGGTCTCCTATACCAAAGTCAATGATACTTGCCCCTTCTGACATTAACTTCTTCTTTTTTCTATCTATCTCTGCAAAAAGATATGGTGGTAATTTCTGAAGCCGTTTACTTGACACGAACATCTATCGCCTCCTTTATCATATTTTGCATATTGTAAAAACCTGCTGGTTTATTCTTCAAAAAAGAAGCCGCTTTCAGTGCCCCCGAAGCAAATGCTTCTCTATTATAACATCTATGTGATATTTCTATTATCTCACCCTTGCCACCAAAATATATATAATGTTCACCGACAATATCTCCCAACCTGAGTGAATGTATCCCTATCTCTTCAAAAGGCCTGGGTCCGGTTATACCTTCTCTACCATATCTTACAACTTTCTCAGGGTCCCTTTTGAAGACCTGACATATGATATCTGCCATCTTTTTTGCAGTTCCACTCGGTGCATCCTTTTTTAAATTATGATGGACCTCAGATATTTCTATCTCATACTCCTTTAAAAGAGCAGCAGAAAATCTTATTATCTCAAGAAAAAGGTTTACGCCTATACTCATATTGGGTGAGTAAAACACAGGGATATGAGAAGATGCCTCTTTCAGGTAAGAGAACTGGTCTTTACTGAAACCTGTTATCCCTGTTACAAAAGGGGCCTTTTTATCTATACAGATTTTCAGATGGTCTATTGCTGATTCTGATATTGAAAAGTCAATAACAACTTCATCTCCACTTATCACTTCTAACAATGAATCTGAAATGGGTACTCCCTGTTGATTTAACTTTCCTACAAGGGGATGCCCTTTACACTCAATACCTGCCTCCACTATAAATTTATCTTTTTGGGCCAGAGCAAGTTGTATTATAAGAGAACCCATCTTTCCTGCTGCACCGCACACTATTATTTTTGTTTTTTGTTCCATTTATCCCTCCTGCTCTTTGCATGCTGAGATGAATGCCTCTATATTTTCCAGAGGAACTTCGGGTTCCAGAATATGCGTGGGAGAGAGGATAAGAGCACCATCATATCCTAATTCTTTTTTTCTCTGTCTCACAACATTTTTTACCTCTTCTGGAGAACCAAAAGGCATTGTGGTCTGGGTACCTATCGTACCATCAAATACAAGATATTTTCCATAGGCATTTTTTATTTTTATAAGGTCAAGACATTCAGGTTGCAAAGGGTTCAATATTGTCAGCCCTATCTCTATCAGTTCAGGGATAATAGTAGTAATGTTTCCATCACTGTGATACCATATCTGGATATCTGGTTTAATTGATTTCGCTGCTGAATATACCTTTGCCCACCGTTCTTTTATAAATTTTCTCCACATAGGAACTGAAAACATCAGTGCATTCTGGTTTGCTATATCATCCCCTGTTGCTATGATATCAACACCTGCTAAAGCAGCGAGTTTTGCTATATTTAAATTTCTTTCCATAAACCTGTCCAGTATATATTCACACCAGGTAGGTCTTTCTATCATATCCATCAGAAACTGCTCATATCCTCTTACCTGCCATGCATTTTCATACATATGGCCTACCCATGTTACAGCAACCATTCCATTTTTATGTGCTTCTTCTACCTTTTCCTTCATCCCTGTTATTTCAAAGTCATCTTGTGGGGGGTAAGGAAACTCTTCTATATCGCTAAATGTTTTTGCGTTTCTTAAAGGACTTATATATCCAGTAAAGTGATAAAACTTAGCAGGAATTTCAAGTACCCCCAGAGAGTTTATAAATGCCCCTTCTGGTTTTTCAATATCCTCAAAATACCTTGAAAAATCAGATTGTTCTTCCTTTCCTGTATAAAGTGGCTGTACAGGGACAGGGTTATACATACCAAAAAAATTTCTTATATCTTCATCTTTTTCAACACCATATTTTGCCTTTATTTTCTTAACCACTTCAGGAGTAAAACTCGCATAAAAAAGAAATTCAGAATGTATCTCGTGTGAAACAGTTGCCCTGAAAACTTCAAGTTGTGTCATTTAACTCTCCTTATATCTGCTCCTAATGCTGAAAGTTTTTCTTCAAATTTTTCGTATCCCCTGTCAAGATGGTAGATCCTTGCTATCTCTGTTTCTCCTTCCGCTGCAAGGGCTGCCAGAACTATTGCAGCACTTGCCCGCAGGTCGGATGCCATTGTTTTTGCACCTTTCAGTTTATCCACTCCTTTTATTACTGCTTTGGGTCCATCAAGAGTAATATTCGCTCCTAACCTGTTTAATTCTCCTATATGGATAAACCTTTCTGGAAAAACCTTTTCTGTTACAGTACTTATTCCATCGGCAAGTGTAAGAAAGGCAGTCATCTGTGCCTGAAGGTCTGTAGGGAATCCCGGATATGGAAGAGTAACAATATCTACTGCTCCCCATCTTTTTTTTGATTTATGTATCTTTATAAAATCATTACCTGTTGTAAATGATATCCCTGCTTCCTCTATCTTATCAAGAAAAGAAAGCAGGTGCGAAGAAACAAAATTTTTTACTGTAATTGAACTTGAAGTAATACAACCGGCAAGTACATAGGTGCCTGCTTCTATTCTATCAGGAATTA
>JAMWCZ010000055.1 GCA_023819225.1 Candidatus Omnitrophota bacterium | reverse complement strand
ATAGCGTAATGGAGAATTTGTATCCGTAAAGGTTGTTATGAAGGGTATTAAGAAAGTCCTCATAGCCAGCCGATGACTCTGAAGATATAATTGCTATACGTTGTGGCACAAGAGGAAAAGGGAGTTGCTTGTTTCTGGTAAGTAGGTTTTCTTTTTCAAGTTGTGCAATGACCTTCTTGCGGGTCAGAGCAAACTCACCCAAGGTATATGAAGGGTCTATATCCAAAATATTCAACCTCAATCCATATACCTCATGGAAACGCACCTCAACCACAAGGAGCACCTTCATCCCTTCTTTAAGTTCTTCCCCGACTACCTCTCTGAACTTCTTAAGAATCCCGGTAAGATTAGTCTTCCAGATGGTTCCAGTGGCTTTTGCAACAACAACATTTTCTTCTTTTTCTACAAGGTCAGGAAAACAATGACCTGACTGATTGTGTATGTTAAGCCGTGCTATCTCGGCTGTGATACGATACTGTAATGGATATGCAAATTCAAGAACTTCTCTCACCTGCCCAAGAAATTCCTTGAGTGTCAGTATTTCAATTGCCATATGGTCATCTCACTTGTTTAATTATACCGTATTAAATTAAAGATAAAAAAGATTGACATCAGAATTTTGTTGACAAAAGTAGTAAAGTAGTTATAATTCTCTCATAAATTCAATTACCAAAGGAGATGCAATGAAAGGGATTGAGAAGGTTGCGGGTGGATGGCGGCTGAAAGGCGGGAAAGTATTGCTGGATATTGATAAAAGCGCAGGTGATATGAGATGTATCACAATCTCAGGGGACAAGAAATTTGTATGGACACCTGCTAAGGGTGGTGTATCTATCTGTGATGACCTTACAGGTAAGAGATACACAGGGAAGGATGTTAAAAATGTACGATTTGAGAAAAAAGGGGATATCCTGACCATAAAGAGAATGTTTAAGGATGCCCCTTTTATACTTACGGAAGAATACACAGTTGAAGATGGCGATATAAGATGGAATGCATCACTGAAAATAGATAAAGGCAGTTTCCGCTCCTGTTCTATTGTTTATTCTATCCCCTGGCCACAGCCGGCATACGGTAATGCTCTCTGGGTAGCAAAGGATGGGATGCCATCTGAATTGGGCCGTTTTGGAGGATTTGCTTTTGAATACGGAGAGATTACCAGTGGAATTCTCTTTCCTGCTGTTTGCGTGTGGCGGAAGCAAGAGAAAGCAGGACTGCTTCTTGCTATGCCTTTTGATTTTAAAACACCAAGGTTCCGTTTTGTAAGCGGATACCGTGAGCCATCTCTTGATATAAGATTTGACTGGCTTGCATTGAGTGAAAGTCACCCTGCCCGGGCATCATTTATCATCCGTGCCGCTTTTGGTGGATGGAGACCTTCTCTTGGCTATCTCTATGAAAGATTTAAGGAGTACTTTATACCCCGCTCTAAGACAATCCATAATTTATGGGGTGGTCATATAAGTGGTGGGTATAATCTTTCTCAGAAAGACGCAGAGACAATGGCAGAGTTAGGGCTTAAGTGGTATGAAGTACACGGACACTTCCCTTTTTATGGAAACTATCACCCTGAAGGTATGAAAAAGTGGACATCAGGGCACCCAAGAAAACAAAAAAATGCTCCTTATATAACAGTGGACATTATCAAACGTACAATAAAAAGGTTGCACAGCATAGGGGCATCTGCCCTTCCATACATACAGGTTTCAGGTGATGGAGATGACAAACTGCAGGAATCTATTCTTAAAACCTCCCGTATTAAAGATATCTATGGAGAGATTGTCTCTGCCTGGCCCGGGACGCACCTTTTAAATTCTGACCCTTCTCTACCTTTCGGCAAGGATATGGTAAGACAGATAAAAGGAATGGTAGCAAGATATCCTGAGATGGACGGCGTATTTCTTGACCAGGCATGTTATAACTTTCTTGATACCGGCCACAGTGATGGAATTACTGCATTTAACAACCGTCCCGCCTATATGACCGGCTTCAACTACTTTCCGCATCTTGAACTCCTTTCAAAACTCCTTCATCCTGAAAAGGTCATTATTGCCAATGGTCCATTTGCTATAGGAATTATGAAATATATAGATGGGTTTATGGCAGAAAGTCAGGGATGGTTGTGCGACCATCTCCAGTATTATGCAATAGAGAAACCGATGTTCTTCCTTGAATACAGAACAAATGATAGGGCTGTGGAAGAAATGTTTCAGAAATGCCTGATATATGGAGCAGGATTTACAAGCTACCCTCAGGTTTATAAGACATCAAAACACCTTTATGAGATTTATGTGCCTGTATTACAAAGGTTGTACAGAAGAAGATGGGTGTTTGAGGAAGAACCTATCATTCTGCCACCAGGATTCAATGGGAACCTGTTTATCTCAGAAAGAAGAACACTCATAGCAAGTATCGTCAGTAAAATGGGAAGATATAAAAACAGAAAACTTCTTCCTGAAACCATATATATCAATTCAAAGGATATAAGAAAAACCCGAAAGGTCATACTTTACAGGCCAGGAGAAAAACCTGAAAGTATAAAATTTTCAATGAAAGATAATACCCTTCAGTTTGATATTCCTGGTAATACCATAGCAGGTGTGGCTGAATTACTCTGACAATTTATTGACCTTCCCAGTCAGTCCTGATAGAATTATTGTAGACATCCCTCACCCCCCACCCTCTCTCCGCACAGTGGAGAGAGGGGAGGGTGAGGATAAAGGGGAAAATATATATGGTAAGGGTAAGATTTGCTCCAAGTCCTACTGGCTATCTCCATATAGGGAATGCAAGGACAGCATTATTTAACTATCTCTTTGCAAGAAAAAATAAGGGTCACTTTATATTAAGAATAGAAGATACAGATACAGAGCGTTCAAAAAAAGAGTATGAGATAGCCCTGATTGAAGACCTTAAGTGGATGGGACTTGACTGGGATGAGGGACCTGATATTGGAGGTGGTTTTGGACCTTATAGACAGATGGAACGGCTTAAAATATACAGAGATGTGGCTGAAAAATTATTGAAAGAAGGAAAGGCATACAGATGTTATTGTAGCAGGGAAGAGATAGAAGAAAGAAATATAAAGGCAGGGAAAAATGCCTCTGCCGGTTATGATAATAGATGCAGGACATTAACAGAAAAAGAAAGAGGAAAGTATGAAACAGAGGGGAGAAGACCGGTTCTGAGGTTTGTGGTTCCTGAGAAAGATATAACTGTCAATGATATAATCCGTGGAAAGGTTGTCTTTGAAAGTAAACATCTTCCTGACTTTGTTATTATGAAGTCAGATGGACTTCCGACATTTCACTTTGCAGTGGTGGTGGATGACTACTTGATGAAGATTACCCATGTGATAAGAGGGGAAGACCATCTTTCCAATACCCCAAAGCATATACTTTTATTTGAGGCACTTGACGCACCTATTCCCCAGTTTGCACATATGTCAATGACACTTGGTCCTGACAAGACACGGCTTAGCAAAAGACACGGGGCAACATCTGTAAGGGCATACAGAGAGGAAGGATATCTTCCTGATGCCTTTTTTAATTATATATCTCTTCTTGGATGGGGAACAACTGAAAGCCAGGATATATTTGCGAAAGAGGAACTGATAGAGAAATTCTCTCTTGAAAGATGCCAGAAGTCCAGTGCTGTATTTGACCCTGAAAAACTCCTCTGGATGAACGGTTATTATATAAGAAAGGTAAGTGCTGAAAGATTGTTAACACTTTCTCTTCCTTTTCTTAAAGATGCAGGTCTTATAAAAGATACACTCTCAGAAGAAGAAAAGAAATATATTGAAAAATCAATACTACTTGAACAGGAGAAGATAAAACTCTTAAAAGATGTGCCTTACCATATCGGTTTTTTTATTAAAGACCCTGTATATGAAGAAGATGCTGTGAATAAATATCTCGGGGAGGAAGGCAAAAAAGTGCTTTCAGAACTTTTTGTAGTTCTTGAAAGGTGCGATTACTGGACTGTATCCTCTCTTGAAGAAAAAGTAAGAAAATTCTGTGAAGAAAATAACTACAAACCATCTGTTGTTTTTCATCCTTTACGGGTTGCTATGAGTGGAAAGACAAAAGGACCTGGACTTTTTGAGATGCTTGAACATCTTGGAAAAGAAAAGGTAATATCACGCCTCAGGAGGTGGATATGATAAGTAAGGAAAAACAGGAGGAGTTAAAGAGAAGGTCTCTTGAAATGTTGAATAAGGCAGGTATTGTGATTACAGAAGAAGAGTATAAAAATATGGAGGTGGTGGAGTTAGGACTTGGAATACCTGAAATGATAGGGCTTCAGATAATTGTTTATGTAAATAACGAAAGGTATTGTGCAAAAGAACTTATATTACTGCCCAGACAGACCTGCCCTGAACATAAACATCCACCACTTTCGGCCTCAAATCCTGGCAAACAGGAAACATTCAGGTGCAGATATGGTGAGGTATATCTTTATGTACCTGGAGAACCAGTAAAAAATCCAAAAGCAATACTTAAAGCAAGAAAGGAATGTTTTACTGTATGGCACGAGATTGTTTTAAAGCCAGGGCAGCAGTATACACTACCGCATAATACACTTCACTGGTTTCAGGCAGGTGATGAAGGTGCTATTGTTTCAGAGTTTTCGTCAACGAGTTTAGATGAAACAGATATTTTCACTGACCCGGATATAAAAAGGGTTTAATGGCTTTCCCCCTCACCCTGCCCTCTCCCCAAGGTGCGAGGAATTAAGGAGAGGAGAAAGATAAGGAGGGAATTAAAAGGAGTTGGATGTAGCAGTCAGGAAGAAGCAGAGGCAGTTTGTAAAAGGTTGGGATGGTGAAATGATTAAATTTTACAATACCCTTACAAAGAGAAAGGAAGAGTTTAAGCCGATAAAAGAAGGAATGGTCGGGCTTTATACCTGTGGACCCACTGTCTATGACCTGGCACATATAGGGAACTTCCGTGCATATGTATTTGAGGACCTGCTCCACCGATACCTTGAATACAGGAACTTTAAGGTTATAAGAGTGATGAATATAACAGATGTAGATGATAAAACCATAAAAGGTTGTCAGAGAGAAGGTATAAGTTTAAGGGAATATACAGATAGATACCTTTTCGCATTTATGGAAGATATGGAAACACTACGTCTTAAAAAACCCGATTATATGCCCAGAGCAACAGAACATATCCCTGATATGGTATCTCTTATCAAAAAACTTCTACAAAAGGGATATGCATACAGAAAGGATGGTTCTATATATTTTCGTCTCTCAAAATTCCCTTCTTATGGAAAACTTTCAGGGATAGACCTTTCTCAGATAAAGCCAGGGGCAAGGGTGGATGTAGATGAGTATGAAAAAGAAGATGTAAGGGACTTTGCACTATGGAAGGAGGAAAAAGAAGGGGTCTTCTGGGATACAGAGATTGGCAGGGGAAGACCTGGCTGGCATATTGAGTGTTCTGCAATGAGTATGAAGTACCTTGGAGAGAGTTTTGATATACATACAGGCGGGGTGGACAATATCTTCCCGCACCATGAAAACGAGATAGCCCAGAGTGAGGCAGCGACAGGCAAAAAGTTTGTAAACTACTGGCTTCACTGTGCACACCTGCTTGTAAATAATGAAAAGATGTCTAAGTCAAAGGGAAATTTTTATACACTGAGAGACCTATTAAAAAAGGGATATAACCCTATATCTATAAGGTATCTGCTTATTTCTACACACTACAGAGACCCGCTGAATTTTACAGAAAAATCGCTTATCCAGGCAGACAGTACAATAAAAAACTACAACGCATTTTATCAGGCACTGGAGTTTTGTAAAAGGGAGAAAAGGGATAAATCTGTAAAGGATGCGATAGAAAAGGCAAGGCAGGGATTTATTTCTGGACTTGATGATGACCTGAATATATCTCTTGCGCTCTCAGAAATTTTTAATCTGATAAAGAAGGTCAATATCTCTATATCAGAAGGTTCCCTTTCAATTGTTGATGCATTAGATGTAAAAAGTTTTCTTGAAGAGATAGACAGTGTCCTGGCAATACTTGATAAAGAAAAGAAAGAACTAACAGAAGAAGAAAAAGGTATGATTAAAGAAAGGGAAAAGGCAAGAAAAGATAAAAATTTTACCAAGGCGGATGAGATAAGGGAGATATTGAAAAACAAAGGGATAATCCTTGAAGATACACCTTATGGGACAAGATGGAAAAAGTTATGAAAAAAGGAATTACTCTTATTGAAATCCTTGTCGTAATAGCCATTATCTCTGTAATTGCTGCGCTTTCACTCCCTGTCTATCGTAAGGCAAAACAGAGAGCCCTCATTGTTAAAACCCTCTCCATAATAAATTCTATTGAGGCAGCACTTTCTATGTATTCAACTGACTTCGGGGACTATCCACACTATGAGGGAGAAGGAACGGATTTTCTTGTATTACTTCTCCAGGGACCTGTAGATAGTCATTTATGGAAAGGTCCATACATCCGCTTTAAGAAGGAAGACCTTGATAATGAAGGAAATATCCTTGATGCATGGAAGATGCAAATCTCTTACAGATACCCTCAGGATAAATATTCTAATGTACCTTATATAATTGTTTCTGCTGGTCCGGATAGAAAATTTGACACAACCGACGATATAGGAAACTGGTAATTATTTTAAAGAAGCAATTTTATTGTAAGCATCAAAGAGCGCTCTGTAATAACCAAGAAATCTTTCCGGTTCAGGACTTCCCATTACCTCTGCCAGACAATATCCTTTAAAGTTCATTCCCTGAAGAAGAGAGAAAAGTTCAAGCCAGGGATATTCATTTGTAAGTTCATTTATATGGCATATTTCTATCTTATCTTTCAGCATATTAAAGTGCTTTTTTATAGAGCCGGATTCATCTAAGTCAGCCATATTTGAGTTCCAGCATACATAAAGGTTAGGATGGTCTGCTATATCTACCATCTGTTTTATATATGGTGGATGACAGGTTCCGGGGCCATGAACTTCAAGCCGTATCTTTACTCCATAGTCAGCAGCAAAGGCAGAGACCTCTCTTAAAGAAGTCCCTATCTGCTCTATTGTCTTTTCCTTTGTCACTCCCTCAGGAAATGCATTGGGCCTTACTTTTACCCCTTCTGCACCTGTATCCTTTGCCAGAAGTACAAACGCCTTTGTCTCTTCTATATTCTTTTTAAGTTCTGCCTTATCAGGATTGTGGTACTCACAGGCAGTTCCAAGACCAACAAGTTTAACCGGTGAGTTTTCAAACTTCTTCCTGACAACTTCTCTTTCTTCTTTTGACAGTGTTGGCTCAACACCATGCTTATGGGTACTTCTCAATTCAACCCCTTCATACCCTGTCTTGCTGCATTTTTCTATAATTGTATCCACATCCCACTCTACTGCAACCATATAGGTCACTATTCCCAGTTTCATATTATCCCCCCCGTTTCTGTAAATAGAAAAGGTTAATATAAAAGAAACATAAAGTCAAAAAATTCCGAGTTACTGCTGGTAATGATATTTCATACAGATACTATTCTGGTTATAAATGACCTCAACAGCGGATTCTCTGAGATACAGTGTATCTTTTTTTGCTTTCGGTAGTTTGTCAAACTTTTTATAGTTCTTCGGGATGATGAGATAATTGTATTTCAAGGAGGATAGGTTTTCCATTATCTTCTTTGTCTTTTTTACATCTTCTATATATGCAATATCAAATAACTTATCAGAAAATTTTCCTGATAGTTCTGTTCCTGTAAAAGGGGAGACAAGTATTGAATATCTATCCCTATTAATGATATACGACACTGTTCCGTTCTCATAACCTGCTGCTTCAACATTAATATCTGAGAGATGAACCTGCTTTCCATAAGGTATAAACTCAAAAAGGGAAGGATATGTTTTGTGGTAGTATATATCAATATAAGGGTAAAAGAATGTCTCTCTTATATCTTCCACTTCATAGACCTTTTTGATATTAAATCTCTTTGTCAGTGTGTTGAGTGTTGCTGTGTGGTTATAGGAGATGGTTGTGTAAAAAAGGGTGATATCTTTGACATCTTCCCTGGATAAAAGTGGTATAAGGATATTTTCTATCTCTCTGGTTCTGTAGTGGTCTGCAAGAAAGACGGTTGCTGCTTTGTCTTTTATATATACCACGGATGGTTCTGTAAAGGACAGGAAGCACATTATCTCTTCATTCTTTTCTGTCTTTTGATATAAAGGCAGGAAATGAAGAGGTATAGATACAAAGATAATGGATAGAAGTGCTGTATTGATAATTTTTCTTCTGGGTGAATATAAAAGAAGAGTGCAAAGAGCATAAAAGGATATGATTAGAGGGATAGAAGGAGAAAAATGTATAGATGGAGAGAACTGCGCAGATAATGTGATACCCCTTATAAAACCAGTCAATAATACCCTCAACAGAGGAAATAAAACAGGGATTATAAAAGAGACGATGGATAATATCAGGACACCTCCTGTAAAGGGTACAAAAATAACATTGTTGATTAGCCCTGAAGGATAGAAGTAGCCGAAGTGGTAAAGCAGTAAAGGAAAGACAGCCATCTGTGCGGCTAAACCTGTAAGTATTATTGCCTTTATATAATTTTTATCAAATAGTTTAAATCTCCTCCAGAATAGAACAATACCAAGTGTTGCAGTAAATGAAAGTTGAAATGAGGCATCAAAGAGATTAGATGGGTTTATAAGAAGCAGAAATAAAGCGGCCGCTATAATGGAAGTTATAATATCCATATCCCTTTCAAGAAGTTCCCCTATAAAGAAAAGAGAGCACATAAGTACTGCCCGTACAACGGGAACCCTAAATCCTGTAATGCCTGCATAGAACCAGATAATAATAAGTGTAAATGCAGGGAAGAATTTGGGATGTCTGTTGTTGAGTTCTGCAAACGGGATGAAGAGAACCTTTAAAAAAAGGAGGATAAACCCGATATGCAGTCCTGATATTACAAGAAGATGGTATGTACCGCTTCTTATACCGGATGATTGCAAGAAATAAGGAATTCTCTCCTTTCCCATGGTAATGGTAAGTAGCAGTTCTTTCTCTTCAGGGAAGAAAAGAAGCCGCCTTTCAATTCTTCTTATAAGTATGCTGCGTGCCTTCTGGAAGATAGAAAGGATAGATGGGTGTGAACCTGTTCTTATATTCTCTGCTTTAACTTCCATAGTAATCCCCTTCCGTTCCATATATCTGATATAGTCAAAATCATAAGGGTTTTTAGGTGGTTGTATATTTTTAAATACGGGCTTGTACATTATCAGATGTGTGCCGGAAGGATAGTTTGCATATTCTTTTTTTCCTGTTTTTAGCAATACCTTCTCCCCTACTTTTTCCGTTTTTCCATTTTCAGTTGTTATATTATGTATCCTTACTATATACTCTGTTGAAAATTGATAAGGTCTGGATGAGATAATTGTCCCTTCTGCCTTTTTTACATATGATTGATAATAATTGATGTGTTTTGAAGGAGATTGTATGTTGATGTATGCGGTAACTGCTCCAAGCAGTATTCCTGATGAAAAGTATAAAATCCTTTTATTTTTCAGTATAAAAAGAAACGGAATAGAGAAAAAGATGTAGGCATTGTACCACGGATAGTCATTGGATGTAAGGGAAATACCGGTGATAAGTCCTACAAGGGCAATAAGAAGTGATAAAGATGCCATTTTGAAAATTTTTAATCTGTAATCCTTCTATTTTGCCAGCCACTCTCCTCTAAAAACAGTAAGTATCTCTCCTTCAAGATATACTTTTTTAAGTTGC
>JAMWCZ010000054.1 GCA_023819225.1 Candidatus Omnitrophota bacterium | reverse complement strand
TGAAGAAAGGAAAGACCCCAGGGGGAATTCTTATTATTGGCTTAAAGGTGTTTTCAGAAGGATAGACAATGAAAAAGGGAGTGATGTGGAAGCAGTAAAACAGGGATATGTCTCTATTACTCCACTACATCTGGACCTTACTAACCACAACTTTCTTTCTCACCTTATTCCCCTCACCCTAACCCTCTCCCCAATGGGCGAGGGAAAAAGTAGATACCCCTCACCCTAAACCCTCTCCCCAATGGGCGAGGGAAAAAGTAGATACCCCTCACCCTAACCCTCTCCCCCAATGGGCGAGGGAAGAAGGAGAGACCCCTCACCCTAACCCTCTCCCCAATGGGCGAGGGAAGAAGGAGAGACCCCTCACCCTAACCCTCTCCCCGCTCAAGCGGGGCGAGGGGAAAAGGGGAACCCCTCATCCGTACCCTCTCCCCCAATGGGCGAGGGGTGGATGAGACGGATTTGAAGAACTCTCTCTAAAATAGTATAATTGCTTGTCTCTAAAAAACTTTTTAATTTTGATAGGCAGGAGGATATTATGTCGCAGACATACAAACCGCATAAACTTAAAATGAAAAGAAAGAAGGGCTTTCTTGCAAGAATGAGCACAAAAGGAGGGAGGAAGGTTATAAATCGCAGGAGGAGAAAGGGAAGAAAACGACTTGCATGCTGATAAGAAAAAAGATACTTCTTCTGAAAAAAAAAGGTAGACAGTATAAGACATCTTTGTTTAAAATCTATTTTTTACCTTCGGATAAATATAAAATAGGTTTCCTTGCAAGAAGTAAAATTGGTAAGGCATCACAGAGGAATTATACCAAGCGCATTATAAGAGAATTTTGGCGGAAAGAATTTAAAAAGGGCAACTTTTTATTTGTGCTCTATCAGGCAATTACTTATAGCGAAAGAAATCTTCTTATTGAGGAACTTAAGGATATAAAGGAAAGAATAAAATGCGAAGGTTTTTAATCTATATGATAAAAGGATACCACAGATTTGTCTCGCCCTTTTTTGGTGCTAGATGCAGGTTTTATCCGAGTTGTTCTGCTTTTATGATAGAAGCGATAGAAAAATTTGGTCCTGTAAAAGGGACTTCTTTAGGTATAAAAAGGATATTTAGATGCCACCCTTTCAATAAAGGTGGCTATGACCCTGTGGAGAGATATGGATAAGATAAAAGAAGAGGTCCGCCTTGTAATTGCTGTTGCCCTTGCAGTTATTATAATTGTTATTTTTGGGAGGTTTAGACCGCCACAACAGCCGGTTCCACAACAGCCAAAATTAGAACCACAAACAATATCCAGTGAAGAAGTATCTCCTGAACAGAATCTAATTCCTGACCTTTCTCCTGAAAAGGTAGGTGAAGAGAAGATATATGAGGATAACAGATACTTAATAAAATACAATACCGATGGTGGAATGATAAAAAGTATTGGCATTAAAAAATATATAAGAAAGAATGAAACAGCCCTGAATATCTTTGATGGGTCTGACTTATTACTTACCTATTCTTTAGATAACCTTGAGGATGCTTATAACCCATATTCTTCTGCAGAAAAAGAAAACTCAATATACCTTCAAAACATTACAGGAAATATCCTTATAGAGAAAGATGTAAGTATTCCTTCAGAACTCCATACCTTCACAGCAATATTAAAAATTTCCAACAGAGGGAAAAACCCCGAACATCTTAAGAATTATATATTATCAGCAGGTACACTGAATATCGTCCATTTCCAGACGAAATCCCGTGGAGACAGGGAATTTTCTCCACCTGAAATACTTGTAAAAACCAACGGGAATATACAGAAGGTTAACATTGCAAGAACTAAAAAAAGTGCTATCTATGAAAAGACAGAATGGATTGCACTGAAACAAAGATATGGACTTATCTTTTTGAAACCGTCTTCTCCATTAAAGGGTTTTGTCACCGCCTCATCAGATAACTCTGTCAAGACAGGTTTTCTTTATGATGATTTAGAAATACTTCCAGGAGAGACAAAAAACATAGAACTTTCTTTTTATGCTGGTCCGTCTGATTATTTTGTTGCTAAAGATGAGATAAAAGAAAAAGAAATATTCGGGACTGGTTTTTTCTCAGCGATGGGCAGGTTTTTGTTTAATGGGCTTTATTACATCCATAGGGCTGTCCCTAATTGGGGCTGGTCTATAATAATTCTTACCTTGATTATAAAGGCAGTGTTTTTCCCACTCACCCTGAAGAGTTTAAGGTCAATGAAGGCATTACAAAAGTTAAGACCATACCTTCAGGATATACAGAAGAAGTATAAAAATAATCCTCAGCAGATGCAAAAAGAACTGATGAACTTATATAAGGAATATAAAATAAATCCTTTTGGTGGTTGCCTTCCTATGTTTGTTCAATTTCCTATCTTTATAGGATTTTTTATTGCCCTCAGGAGTTCTGTATTTTTAAGAGGTGCTCCGTTTATATTCTGGATTAAGGACCTATCTGTGCCTGATACAATTGTAAGGATAGCAGGGTTTCCTTTAAACCTTTTACCTCTTATAATGGCTGCTACTTCCTTCTTGCAACAAAAACTTACCCCACAGGAACCATCCCAGAAAGCAATGACTTATATGATGCCTGTTATATTTCTTGTCCTATTTTACAATTTCTCATCAGGACTTCTTCTCTACTGGACAACGATGAATTTAGCAGGACTTATTGAACAGTATTATGTTCATAAAAAGTAATTCGGAAATGGAAATTAGGTAATTCCTAATTTTTTTAAAAGTTCTTTTGCTGCAGCCATTCCTGCATCTTTTTTATTTCCTGCACTACCCCTCCCTACATATCTTTTTCCTGGGATTCTGACCTTCACTACATATATCTTTTTATGAGGTGGTCCCTTTTCTGACTCAATTTCATAAACAGGTTCTGTTTTAAAGTCCCTTCTTACAATAGATGACAGGATATTTTTATAATTCTGGATTGGCTCTATTTTTTTATTAAGTATAAATTTCTTTATAAACCCCTCTGCTCTTTTCCAGCCACCGTCAAGATATATTGCACCTATAATGGCTTCAATAAAATTATCCAGAGAAGGGACTTCAGAAGTTCTGTGCTGGATAAACTTATGAAGTTTAAGATTTTCTCCTGTCTTATGTAGATACTTTCTATTTACATAGGCGGCTTTAAGGTCTGTTAGAAATGATTCAGGGGCAGATGGGTGTTCTTTAAAAAGTTGTATACCTACAATTGCATCAAGTACGAGGTCCCCTAAAAATTCAAGTCGTTCGTAAGATATACCATTATCACACGAAGGATGAGTAAGTGCCTCTTCTATAAGTTTCTTCTTTTTAAATCTGTATCCTATAACCAATTCTAATTTTTCCATGTTTTTTTGCATATGGCTACTCCTGTAATAAGGACAGATAGAATAAATAATGGGATATCTCCAAAACTTGAATAAAATGTTTTACCTTTTATCATCGGTATATTACAGACAGACACTCCATCTACAAATAAAAAATTACCATCACTATTGACAATATCTTCAACAGTTCCATCAGGAGAGACAACACCGCTTATCCCTGTAAGAGAACTCTGGACAAAATATCTTCCTGTTTCAACTGCCCTGATGCTGTTATGTGCAAAATGCTGATATGGACCAGATGAATTTCCAAACCATCCGTCATTTGTAATCACAATAAATACCCCTGCATCTTCTTCTGTAAGGGTGGCAGTAATCTCTGGGAATATATTTTCAAAACATACAAGTACCCCTATCTTTTTATCTCTAAAAGAAAATGGGGTTAATTCACTGCCTCTTTTAAGATGAGGAATATACCCTGCCATCCTTTCAAATATCCTGTTTATTGCCTTCATCCTTCCCCCGGGTATAAACTCCCCATAAGGAACAAGATGTGTTTTATTATATATCTGAATGTCCTCCCCTTCTATCAAAATGGCTGAATTATACATTTTTCCATCTTGTTCTGTAAAAGTTCCTAATATAAGCCCTGTATTGAGTTGTAAAGTAAACTTTTTCAAATCATCAATAATATCAGAAGTAATAATATCAGGGTATATACCTTCAGGCCAGATAATAATGTCTACTTTTTCCTTCCTGATATATTCAAGGGTAATCGCTTTTATTTTTTCAATATCTTTTACACTACTCCGATTTAATGTATCTATATTTGGTTGTACAACCATTATCTTCAAATTTTCTCCATAATGTAAAGATGAAAAACTGGAGAGAGGGAAAAATATAACAGCAGCAAAAACAGCAAGTGATATAATCCAGGAAAGAAGATACCGCTTTCTGAAGGAATAAAGGATAGTGAAATTCCCTAAAATAACAAGGAAGGAAAGTCCATAGATACCTGTCATACCAGCCATTTTAATCAGATATGGATTTTTCCATTGGGAAAGACCTAAAAGTAGCCAGGGAAACCCAGTCAGAAGATATGAAACAATAATCTCCAGTAAAAACCAAACAGCTCCTGCGGTAAAAATTCTACCTCTTTCAGGTAATCCAAAGATAAGGTATAAAAAAATACCCCAGTATATAGAAAGATATAGTGCAATAAGAAAATATATAGGTCCTGCTAATCTGTATAACCACGAAAAAGAAATAGAATAGAAAAGAAAGCCAGAGATAACTCCGAGAAAGAAGTTTTTACCATCATCCTCTTTTGCTGCCATCAAAAGTGGAACAAGTGATAAAAATGCAAGTTGCCATATATCAAAAGGAGGAAATGCGAAAACAAAAAGGATACCACTCATTATACTGAGAAAAAAACGGAAAGATAGCCCACTTCTCTTATTTTTCAATCCTTCTTTACCCTGTTATTTCTGTCAAGTTCTATTATTTTAAGTTTCCAGCCCTTTTCAAGTTCCTCTTCACCCACAAAAGAAACAGCAAGGATAATCACATCATCCCCTTTTTCAAAATATCTTGCAGAAGGCCCATTAAGACATATAACACCTGACCCTCTTTCTCCTTCTATTGTATATGTTGAAATCCTTGCACCATTATTGATATTTAAAACATATACCATCTCACCCGGAAGTATTCCAGAGGCATCAAGGATATCTTTATCAAGTGTAATACTCCCTTCATAGTAGATATTCTTATCAGTTACCCTTCCACCCTTTACCTTACACCTGCACATCCATCTATACATTATTTTGTCCTCCTGCCGTCCATATTTTTTACCATTTTACCCCCTCCCCTGTCAAATCCTCGCACAGATAAAGCACATAGGTAATAATACTTTCCCCTCTCCCCGCTTCCCCCTCACCTTTTTCCTCTCCCCTTGGGGGAGAGGGTTAGGGTGAGGGAAAGAATCCCTCGCCCTTAAAGGGAGAGGGTTAGGGTGAGGGTGAGACCTTTCCTATACACTCCACCCCACCTTTTATCCTCCCCCCTCATATGGGGAGGAGAATTTATCAACATTTTTCCTCTCCCCTTGGGGGAGAGGGTGCAGGGTGAGGGGGTCCCCCTCGCCCCACTTCCCCCTCACCTTTTTCCTCTCCCCTTGGGGAGAGGGTTAGGGTGAGGGGGCTCCCTCTCCCCTTGGGGGAGAGGGTGTAGGATGAGGGGGAAAAAAATCCCTCGCCCTTAAAGGGAGAGGGTGCAGGGTGAGGGTGTAAATTTGTGATAGATAGGTAACAAGTATAGAGATAAAGAAGCACTAAGGGTTTTGAAATTTAAATTAATAAACTACTTTATTATATATTTCCCAAGGCCAAAAGAAGTGTTTTTACCTATATGAATTATTTCGCCTAATTTTATAAATGGGAGAAATTCTTTTAAATTTCCTTTGTATGTAATGGTCCCTGTAAATCCACCTAATCTCATAACCTGTTTTTGCCTTGAGGAGAATCTTTCCCAGTCATACCATTGTAAATTAGAACGTACAGTGGATATAAAATTTGCTTTCTCTAATAGTTCATTATAATTCATTATGATAGTTTTTTCTTCACAATAATATTTGTTTAACAAAGATATTCTGCGTAAAAGTACTTTTAGAAATAAAGAAAACGGTATATCACTTATAAGTTTGCTACCAATCTTTATTCTGATAGGGGAAATAAATTTTAAAGTTATCATATCATCTTTTATTTTTGGAATAATAAGGTTAACTGGTTTTTTGAAATCCTTTAATGTATCTGTTTTTTCATCATAAATAATCCTATGGGAATTTTTCATTTTCAGCAGTTTAAATCTTCCTCTATTCCCCTTTATTCCCAGACCTCTTTTCCCTATTTCTTTAAATGTAATAACAAAATAAGGGAAATAATCAACTGCCTTATCTACAACTACACACTGGAACTCAAAGCTATCCCCTTTTTTGTATTCAGTTTTTTTATCATAAGGAGGTTCCAGAACAAAGGGAGAAGGAATATCCAGTGTTTTATCTTCTTTAAATATATCTGGCTCAAATATCTGTTTATAAACACATTTAGAAGAAATAATACATTTTTCACAATCAGGAATTTTTTTATTTACGCAGACAATGTTTTTAAAGGTTACTCCAAAAGCACCTCTTAGTGTAGAACCTTTATATGTAGGAAATAATGCTGGCTCAATAAATTGTGTGATAACTTGAAATTTGTAAACATCAAAAAATTTCATTAATTTTATTATATCACCTGAAAAACTAAAAAACAACTTGTTTTAATTTTCTAATTAAATTCTCTTTTATTATTTTCCTTTTAATTATTTAATCAATTGCTTAATTAGTTAACATACTTTATAGGAGCCAGTCCCAATACCTTTTTTATCTGACTATTTTATTATAATTGATTTCAAAGAAGCGCGGAAAATTGATTTATATTGCTCAAAAGTATCAGCAGTGGTTATAAAAGAGATAACTATAAACTTATCATCTTTGGCAAGGTATATATAAATTCCTTTCACTGGAACCCTGTTTTCACCAAGACCATAACCAATAATCTCAATCCCGTCAAAACCGCAAATCTTGATGTGCGATTCCTGCAAAGTCGTGCCGTGCAAAGTTGGTGTTGTGTGAGCATATTCACTAATAGAAGAAAAACCTTCTGCTGAAAAAATCCAGACCCTGCCAAAGGGATACGAAGTTTCTTCCGATAGAAAACAGTGAATCCCATCTTTGGTAATAATCCATTTTTTGTCCTTTTTTGGTGAGGGCTTCCCCACCTTCCAACCTTCAGGCACTTTCATCGAAAAACCCAATTCTTTGATTACAATCTCATTTGATACCTCATTAGACATACCGCTTTTGATATAGCAACTGATTATAAGAATTCCAACACTAATAATTTTTAATTTCTTCCAAAATCTCACTTTCTCAGTCCTCATAGTGAAATCTCTCCTTTAGCAAGATTATACTCATAGCAGTTATTTTTTCCTGATTTTTCCCATTATTTTTCTTAAATCCTTTGCATATCGTTCCTCATCAAATAAAACTTTATTTTTTGACATATTGAAAATCTGTGTTGTCAGGGCTTGTCCTATAACATGAATAATGTCATGATGGGAAAATCCTAAATCCTTGAGTTCTTTTTCTATTTCTGTTACTATCTTTGGTTCTCCCATATTTAACTGGTTTTCTATCGTAATATGAATAAAAACATGAAGAAAAGGATTAACACCATTAACAGTATATTCAGTATCTCTAAGGTTATCAGATTTTTCCCAGATTTTATGATATTCTTTATGTTCTTCCATAATTTTAACTAACTGTTCTTGCTCTTTATTAAGATACCCCCCTGATTTATGATTTTTCCAGATATTTGAAAGGTAAATCCGTGTTAAACTTTTTAACTCATTGTATTTATCCATTTTATCTCCTTTCAATTCTTACTGTTTATCTTGGTATTTTACCACTTTGCGAAACGAAGTGAAGACGAATCCCCTATTAAGTGGGTCTCTCCGTCTTCATTATATTTCGCCGGATATAAATAACCTCTTTTCAATAAACATTCTACCTGAATGTGTTTTAAGATATCGTTCAAAGTTCAATGCATCTTTTTCTCTGTTAAATACGCAATACCATACTAAATCCCATGGACCTTTTAATTTAGTATATTGTGAAAATTGATTATTATGATACCAAATTCTTTTTGATAAATTTGTTGTAAATCCTATATACAAACCACCCTTTTTATTTTGAATAATATACACATAAAATTTCTTTTCCACAATATTTATTTTATCACGAATCTCTATTTTTTTCAGAGGAACGAAGTGAAAAAGAAAACCTGTTCGGCGAAACGAAGTGAAGACGAATCCCCTATTAAGTGGGTCTCTTTTTCCTACTGAATATTCTTCTCCGTGGTGGAACAAATGAAGTGGCTCACAATCCGATTTAAAGATAAATTCAAAATTCAAATCCTAATGTTTTCTATGAGAGTACCATTTAATAGAATAGTCCAGATTAATAACTTGTTAAAATTTAGCTCCCGATATTAAACAACTTTCAAACCATACTTCTGAAATTCAAAAATGAAATTTATCACCCCATCTAAACAAGGTAATGGTCGCAGGTTTGGGCACTATTTGCGTCCTCGCACTGCTCCCTTTATATCCTGCCACACTTAAAGCGTTCCAGTTTCCCTCTGCCAATTTCATCGGCAGAGTTTTTTATCTATTCCCACCCCCACCCTATAAGAATTTTATTTTTATTAAAATTTCTCTTGACAATCATTGTATTTCTTTGTATATTATAGCCAGATTTTATAAAAAATTATATTTTAAGAAAAGGATCTCCTTTATGAATTTATGGACGAAAAAGAGATAATGACGGTTAAACAGGTTGCTCAATATTTACAGATGGATGAACACACCGTCTATAAACTTGCCCGCACAGGGCTTATCCCTTCCCTAAAAATCGCTGGTCAGTGGCGGTTTTGATTCCCTTTTTCAATAAATTCTTCAACTTCTTTTTTTGCTTGCTCTATTAATTCCTTTGATTCTCTGCGAAGTAAAAATGATTGCTTGACAAGGTTAGAAATCTGATTTTGGGTTGCTTCTGGAATAATCGGAATAAGTAAATCTTTAATTTTGGAATAAGTATAATGTTTAATAACAGCACCGATTGAGTATCTTTCTGCCTGACTTCTGCATAGGACAGAATTTAGAACAAGAGCTAAATAATATGGGTCTAAATCTTTGTGTGGTTTAATCCTTATAATTCCACCACTTATTATAGCATCATTAAAATCATCACCAACTGTAAAGGCAATGCCAACCGTTGCATCTTTTGTATATAGAACTTCACCAGGCATAGGTTTATATCTTGACTTTAGTTCATTGAATAGATTTTCTCTAATGAACTCAGAACCATCAGAAATTATAATTTCTTTTTCCGTTATATTGGAGACTCTTAAAAACAGTTTGCCCTTATCAACATAGGCATCAGAGCCAACTTCTATACCTTTGGATATTTTTGCAATTTCTCCTAATTTTTTAACTGAAATTACCCCCTTCCTCTCGCCATTTTTTAAAATATTTAATGACACTGTAAATATCGGCTTATAAAAATCTGCATCTATTCTCTGCCCGTTTTCAATTTCCCCAAATCTTGCCTCAAAAACTTTTTCTTCTTTCAATTCAAGTTTTTCTATCCCCAGTATTTTATTCAATAAATCTTGTGCCTGTTTATATTTTTCATCTGCCAATTTTCGTTTTTGGTAAGATTCTTTAACAAGCGATTCTATTTTTTGCTGGAAAGGAAGAGGGGGGGTTGGGATTTTTATTTCAAATATGTTCTCATAACTTATCAGTGGTCTTGCTGACCCTTTTTGAACTCTTTCCCAGTACTTCTTACCGTATTTTGTATT
>JAMWCZ010000053.1 GCA_023819225.1 Candidatus Omnitrophota bacterium | reverse complement strand
TCTATTAAAAAACGGTTTCCTGCTATTTACAATTTCTGCAGAAATTATGGTATTGATATTGAAAAAGAACCTATTCCTGTAAGACCATCGGCTCATTATTTTATGGGGGGTATAAAAACAGATACATCAGGAAAAACATCTATTGAAAACCTTTATGCCTGTGGAGAAGCCGCTTGTACAAGTGTTCATGGAGCAAATCGTTTGGCAAGCAATTCTTTACTTGAGGGACTTGTATTTGGTGTAAGGGCAGGTAGAAGTGCAATGAAAGAGATTAGCAGGAAATATAGTGCGTGTAAATATAAATACTCCTTTCCTCAAAAGGCGGATATACTGATTGACAGGGAAGACCTCAAAAGGTCTATAAGAAGTTTAATGTGGCGTAATGTAGGGATTGAAAGGGAGGAATCTACTCTTAAAAATGCAGAGGACAAAATTGCTGAGTGGATGAAGTATGCATTTTTAAAAGAGTTTTCAGATATTACAGGTTTTGAAGTACTTAATATGCTTATAATATCTATGTTGATTACCAGAGCATCTTATTTGAGAAAAGAAAGCAGAGGTGCACATTTTAGAAAGGACTATCCAGAACAGGATGACGAAAACTGGAAGAGACACATAATTATAGGCAAAAAAGGCATCAGATATAAAGGGGTATAAAAATGGAAATGAAAGGAAGAGTGAGGGATGCTAAACAACCTGTTGAAAAACGTGTGAAAAACTTCAATGAGGTTGCACTTGGATATACAGAAGAACAGGCAGTTTCTGAAGCAAGTAGATGTCTCCAGTGCAAAAAAGCACCCTGTGTAAAGGGATGTCCTGTTGAAATAGATATACCTGGTTTTATAAAAAATATCAAGGAGAGAAAATTTCAGGATGCACTTGAGATAATCTATAAGACAAATCTTCTCCCTGCAATATGTGGGAGGGTATGTCCGCAAGAGACACAGTGTGAGATACTCTGCACACTTTCAAAGAAAGGGCAACCAGTAGCGATAGGAAAACTTGAAAGATATGTTGCTGATAGAGGGGAGCAACAACTTAATTGTTCTATACTTAAAGGTAAAAATATAACTGATACAAAAGTTGCAGTTATTGGTTCTGGCCCGGCAGGTCTTACCTGCGCGGTTGAACTTGCAAAGTGTGGTATAAAGGTAACTATTTTTGAAGCACTTCACAGTCCTGGTGGAGTTCTTACATACGGAATACCGGAATTCCGTCTCCCAAAAGAGATTGTTAAAAAGGAAATAGAGACAGTTAAAAAATTAGGGGTAGAGATAAAAACAGATGTTATTATAGGAAAAACACTTACCATAGACGACCTTTTTAATGATAACTATAAAGCAATTTTTATTGGTTCGGGTGCAGGACTTCCTTCTTTTATGGGTATCCCAGGAGAAAATTTACTGAGGGTATATTCTGCAAATGAGTTTCTGACAAGGGTAAACCTTATGAAGGGCTATCTCTTCCCTGAATATGATACACCTGTAACTACAGGTGATAGAGTTGCTGTTATAGGTGGTGGAAATGTTGCAATGGATTCTGCAAGGTCTGCATTAAGATTAGGTGCTAAAGAAGTTATAGTCCTTTATAGAAGGACAGAAAAAGAGATGCCTGCAAGAGAAGAAGAAGTTGAACATGCAATGGAAGAAGGTATAAAGTTTATATTCCTTGTTCAACCTATTGAGATAATAGGAGATGAAAATGGGTATGTTAAAGGAATAAAGTTAATACATAACAAATTGGGAGAACCTGATGAGAGTGGAAGACGAAGACCAGTTCCTATTGAAGGTTCAGAAGAAATTATACCGGTTGATTGTGTGATTGTTGCCATAGGACAGAATCCAAGTCCTTTAATACCATCCACATATAAAAATCTTAAGACAGGGAAAAAAGGGAATATTATTGTAAATGAGGAAACAGGAGAGACAAATATCCCAGGTATATTTGCCGGAGGAGATATCGCAACAGGGGCTGCTACGGTTATAAGTGCTATGGGAATGGGAAGAAAAGCAGCGCAGAGTATAATGAAATATCTTGAAAATCAGGTAAAAACAGAGAAAAAAGGTTGACAGAAGAGTAGCGGTGTGTTAAGTTTTATGTAGAGACAGGTATTTTCTGTCTCAAAGGAGGCAGTGATGGGTGGAATATTAGTTGTAATATGGATTGTTGTTTTTATATTTCTTGTGAATGCTATAAAGATTGTTAATGAATATGAAAGAGGAGTTATATTCCGACTAGGACGTCTTATGGGTGCACGCGGTCCGGGGCTTTTCTTTATCATTCCAATTGTAGAAAAAATGGTAAAGGTGAGTTTGAGAACTGTAACATTTGATGTAACGCCGCAGGAAGTAATGACAAAGGATAATGTTCCGATAAAGATAAATGCTGTTGTATGGTTTAGGGTAATGGACCCTGCTAAAGCAGTTGTAACTGTTGAGAACTATCATCTTGCAACTATGCAATTAGCCCAGACAACATTAAGAGGAATTGCTGGACAGTTTGAACTGGACCAGATACTTTCAGAAAGAAACAATGTTAATCAGCAATTACAGCAGATAATAGATGAACAGACAGACCCCTGGGGTATAAAAGTAAGTATTGTTGAGATAAAAGAGGTGGAACTACCTGAGACAATGAAACGTTCTATGGCAAGACAGGCAGAGGTTGAAAGAGATAGACGTGCAAGGATTATCAATGCAGAAGGAGAATATCAGGCATCTCAGAAACTTATGGAGGCAGCAAAGGTTCTTGCTTCTGAGCCAATAGCAATCCAGTTGAGATTTATGCAGACAGCAACAGAAATTGCAGCGGAGAAAAACTCAACAATAATATTTCCTTTACCTGTAGAACTATTGAAGTTTTTTGAGTCCAATAAGAAATAAAAAAGTTTTGTTATGACTCTATTTAAAACTATTGGTATTACGGGACTTGGATTAATTGGCGGCTCTCTTGCACTGGAAATAAAAAAAAGAAATGTCGCAGAGACAGTGGTTGGGTTTAGCAGAAGACATTCTACACTTGAAAAAGCAAAAACACAGGGCTTGATAGATGAGTATTTTACGAATTTTGAAACAGGGATAAAAAACCTTGACCTTCTGATAATAGCCACCCCTGTGGGTGTGATAAAGGACTATTTTTTAAGAATAAAAAAGGTAAGCCCTTCTGTTTTAGTTACAGATGTTGCCAGTGTAAAAGAAAAAATAGTTAACGATGCAGTTAAAATTTTAGGGAAGGACTCGAATTTTGTTGGTTCTCATCCTATAGCTGGTTCTGATAAAAGTGGAATAGAAGCAGCCCAGAGAAATCTGTTTGAGGGTAAATTTGTTATTATAACTCCCTGTAAATATACAAAAAAGGAAAACATATTAAAAATAAAGAATTTCTGGGAAACGATTGGGGCCAAGACCATATTGATTTCTCCTGAAGAACATGATAGATTACTTGCTCTTACGAGTCATCTTCCTCATTTCATAGTATATCTTTTGCTTTCACTGCTGAAAGAAAACAAGGACAGAGATATCCTTCTGTCCTGTATAGGAACTGGCTTTTTAGATACAACAAGGATCGGAAAAAGTCCTCCTGAACTATGGGCAGAGATATTTATTGCCAACAGAAAGAATTTATTAAAGCATCTATCTGAATTTGAAAAAAACTTGTCGGAGATGACAAAAATTTTGAAAGAAGGCAATATACAAAAATTAACAGAAAAACTCATCAGTTTCAAAAAGGTAAGGGATGAATTAGATGGAAAGAGATAGGATATTTAAAGGAATTAAAAAAGTAGTTATAAAGATAGGGACCAATGTTCTGACTTCTGCAAATAACCGTCTTGACCTGTCCATAATTGAACATCTTGTTGAACAGGTGTGTTATCTTATAAAAGAAAAGAGAGTGAAGGTGATAATAGTAACCTCTGGTGCAATAGCAGCAGGTATGCAACTTCTTGGCTGGAAAAAAAGACCACAAGAAATTTCCAGGTTACAGGCAGCAGCAAGTGTAGGACAGAGCAGATTGATGAGGGTATATGATAGATTGTTCAAAGAAGAAGGAATAAATGTAGGGCAAATTTTACTTACCAGAGATATTTTTACGATGCCTGTGAGAAAGAATAATGCGAAAGAAACAATTCAGACACTTCTTAAATTGGATGTCATCCCAATAATAAATGAAAATGATAGTGTAGCAGTTGAAGAAATAAAAGTTGGTGATAATGATATTCTTTCTGCATATGTCGCTGACCTTGTATCAGCAGATATGCTTATTATAATAACCGATGTTGATGGTTTGAGTTCTATAGACCCAAAAGAAAAATCTGATAGCAAGGTTATAAGTATTGTTGATAACTTCTCAATAGCAGAAAGAATAGTTAAAAACAGCGTTCCATCGGGATATGGAACAGGAGGAATGAAAAGCAAGGTTTCCGCAGCAAAGTATGTTACAGGAAAAGGAATAATCTGCCTTATATTGAACGGAAAGAAAATGTGGTGTATAAAGAAGGCATTCAAAGGTGAAAAAATAGGGACAATCTTTATTCCAACAGGCAGTAAACGATATAAAAAGGAAAACATATGAGATGGCAAGAAGAAGTAATAGAAAAAGCAAAAAGGGCAAAAAAGGCATCATTAAACGCGATGAATTATACAACCTATCAGAAAAATAAATTTCTTGTAGCCCTATCTGCAAATATTTCTCAAAATGAAAGAAAGATATTGTCAGCCAATAATAAAGATGTAAAAAATGCCATAAAAAACAACTATTCATCTGCCTTCATTGACAGATTAACCTTAACATATGAGAGGATATCTAAAATCCTTAAATCGATAGAAATTGTCAAAGGTCTTCCTGACCCAGTCGGAGAAAAGATATCTGAAATAATAAGACCAAATGGACTAAAGATAGAAAAGATAAGAACTCCTATAGGTGTGATAGGGATTATCTATGAATCAAGGCCAGATGTTACTGTTGAAGCGAGTATTCTGTGTTTAAAATCAGGTAATTGTGTAATTTTAAGAGGTGGTAAAGAAGCAAAGCACTCAAACAGGATGCTTGTATCACTGATTAAAAAAAGTTTGGTAGAAGCAGGTCTTTCTGAAGATATGGTAAATCTTATAAGTTCCGGTGGTAGAAAAGCGGTTAGGTATCTCCTTTCGCTTAATAAATACATTGACTTAATTATCCCAAGGGGAGGAGAATCTCTTATAAAAACTGTTGTTGAAGAAAGTACAATCCCTGTAATTAAACATTATAAGGGTGTCTGCCATACCTATGTCGACAGAGATGTAGATATGAATATGGCTTTAAATTTATGCTATAATGCCAAAGTTCACAGGCCCGCAACTTGCAATGCTATGGAGACATTATTGGTCCATAAAGACATCGCTTCTTCTTTCCTGCCTCTAATGGCAAAGATGTTTAAAGAAGCAAAAGTAGAAATGAGGGGATGTAAAAGGACATTAGAGATTTTACCTGATATAAATGAGGCCACAGAAGAAGATTGGTCTACAGAATATCTTGACCTTATAATATCAATAAAGGTAGTGGACTCTCTGGATGAAGCGATAGAGCATATAAATCGTTATGGTACAATGCACTCAGAAGCAATTATTACAAATAACAGAGAAGCAGTAAATAAATTTTTTAAAGAGGTTGATGCTGCTGCACTTTTTCATAATGCCTCTACAAGATTTACGGACGGTGGAGAATTTGGTATGGGGGCAGAGATAGGAATAAGTACTGATAAAATTCATGCCCGTGGACCTATGGGATTGGTAGAACTTACTACATATAAGTATCTTATTTACGGTAATGGCCAAATCCGTCAGTAAAAAAAATAAAAGGATAGGAATTATAGGAGGGACTTTTGACCCTGTGCATATAGGGCATCTTATCATTGCAGAAAAAGCCAGAGAAGAATTTTTTTTAGAAAAAGTCATTTTTATTCCCGCAGGTATTCCTCCTCACAAAAGAGAAACATTTGTTTCTCCTTATCATAGATTTGAGATGGTAAAAATTGCTATCAGAGATAACATATACTTTGAAGTAAGTGATATTGAGATAAAAAGGGAAAAACCCTCTTATACTTTTGATACTGTTATGTCCTTGCAAAAACAAAATCCGAATATAGACATTTTCTTTATTACAGGAGAAGATATTTTTTACGAGTTAAAGACATGGTATAGATATAAAGAACTTGTAAAAAATGTTGTTTTTCTCGTTGCTCCTCGGAAAGATAAAATAGAAAAAATGGTCCCGGGAATTCCGTATTTAAAATATAAATTTATTCATTCTCCACTTATTGATATCTCTTCTTCATATATAAGGGGTTGTCTTGCTGAAGGGAAGAGTGTAAAATATTTAATTTCAGAGGGAGTAATTAAATACATAAGGAGACATAAACTTTATGGAATTAGAAGAAATAAAGAAAAGAATAAAAGATGTCAGTGAAAAAGCAGAAAAGGAACTGTTGGAAATTGTGGAAGGTGAGTCAGATAAATTAGAAATATGGAAGGTGAAGTATCTTGGAAGGAAGGGAGAGATAAATAACCTTTTTGCCTTGCTCCCACATCTTTCTTCTGGAGAAAAAAAAGAAGCAGGAATGTTAATAAACGAAATGAAGGAAAAATTAAATACTGCTTATGAAGAAAGAATTTCTATAACAGGAAAGCAAGAAAAGCATAAAATAAATCTTTCCTTTCCGGGGAAGAGACCTGAAACAGGTTCTTTTCACCCGATAACCATAATCTCCAGAGAAATATCTACGATATTTACAAAGATGGGATTTGGTATTGTTACTGGGCCAGATATTGAAACAGATTATTATAATTTTGAGGCACTGAATATCCCTGCTGAACATCCATCGAAGGATGTCTGGGACACCTTTTATCTCAGCGAAAAAGAAAAGATACTTCTCAGAACACATACAAGTCCTGTACAGATAAGAATTATGGAAAAAACAGCCCCTCCTTTCAGGGTAATTGCTATAGGTAAATGTTTCAGAAGAGATGATATTGATGCAACGCACAGTCCTGTTTTTCATCAGATAGAAGGGCTGATGGTGGACAGAGGCATAAATTTTTCACATTTAAAAGGTATTCTAACCCATTTTATAATGGAGCTGTTTGGAAATAATATAAAAGTAAAATTTACACCTTCATTTTTCCCTTTTACAGAACCAAGTGCTGAGGTAAGTATGTCCTGTAATATCTGTAAGGGCAATGGATGTCCAACATGTCATAATACTGGCTATATAGAAATACTTGGATGTGGAATGGTTCACCCTCAAGTCTTTAGAAATGTAGGATATGACACAGATGAATTTACCGGTTTTGCTTTTGGAATGGGCATTGAACGGCTCGCAATTATAAAACTTGGTATAACGGACATAAGATATTTTTTCCAGAATGACCTGAGAGTTATAAAACAGTTCAGTTGATAGAATTTTAAATCAAATATTCACAGTAGGAGTAGATATGAAATATTCTTACAAGTTAATAAGCGAATATATTGATGGGGTAATTTCTCCAGAAAAATTAATCAGATATCTGGAAATACTTGGATTGAACCCTTTAGTGGTAGAAAAAGATAAAGATGATATAGTTTTTGACCTTGAAACACCAGCAAATAGAGGGGACCTTTTAAGTTTGATTGGTGTAGCAAGAGAAATTCTGCCTTTTACCAGTGCTTCTATTAAACTTCCTCCTTTAGTATTTAAAGAAACATCTAATAGAATTGTACCAGTTAAAATTGAGGATAAAGATGATTGTATTTATTATTCCTGCCGTGTTATAGAAAAAGTTTCTGTAAAAGAAACAGATATTTATATTAAAGAAAAGATAGAAAAATTAGGATATAGAAGCAATTTGAATGTGATTGATATATCAAACTATGTAATGGCTGAAATAGGTCAGCCACTTCATATCTTTGACCTTGATAAGATAGATGGATTTATAGAGGTAAGAAGAGGTAGAAAAGGAGAAAGTTTGGTTACAATTGATGGAAAAAAACGAGAGATAGATGAGAATGTTCTTGTGATAGCAGATTCAAAGAAAACTATTGCTATTGCAGGAATAATGGGAGGACAAAACTCTGAAGTTACTGCTGATACAAAAAATATTCTTATAGAAAGCGCCATTTTTAATCCCGTGGTTGTAAGAAGAGGGAGTAAGAAAATAGGACTTGCAACTGAAGCATCCGCGAGATTTGAAAGAGGAATATCCACTGATATTTGCAAAATGGGAATGTCAAGGACTGCCTTCCTTATACAGGAAATATCCAGAGGTGATATAGGTCCACTCTCTGAATCCGGAAGGAATAAAGAAACTTTACTGCCGGTTGTAAGATTTGATATGGCGAAAGTAAATAAGTTTTCCGGTGTTGAAATTGAAGAAGAATTTGTTTTGGATTTATTAAAGCGCCTTAATTTCAAGGTTAAAAAAGAGAAAAAATCTTTTGTTGTAAGTCCACCTTCTTATAGAAACGATATAAAAGAAGATGTTGATATAATTGAAGAAATTGTAAGGTACAGACACTATGAAACAATCCCCCCCAGTATGCCTTTTACTTCTATAAACCCTACACCTTGTTCTCCTGAAGTAGAGACATTAGAAAAAATAAGGGATATATGTGTCCAGTTGGGATTTACAGAAGTTGTGCATATGGGACTTACATCCGGAGAAAATGTTAATTTTAATAGGGAAATAATACCTGTGGAAATAGAAAATCCAATATCTTCTAATCTTAAATTTTTACGTACAAGTTTAATACCAGAGATGCTTGAGACAATAAGATTTAATATCTATCATGGTGCCAGAAGTTTTAACCTCTTTGAAATAGGCAAGGTATATTCCAGAAAGAAAGATTCTTTTGAAGAAGATATAGTTCTTTCTTTTATGAGTATCAACTCAGGAGATTTTTTTATACTTAAAGGCAAACTGGAAAAACTTTTTGACAAACTTAATCTAAAAAACATACAGTTTAAGAAACAATCAGGAATATTTTCCACAGATAATAATCTTACAATTTATCTTGGAGCATCGGAATTTCAATCCGATGCGGGATTAGGGGCTGAACGTGGGAAACAATCTGGTTGCCCCCGTGGGGTGACAGGGAGCGATAGTGACCGTCAGAGGGGCGTGAGCCCCTATGGAAGTAATCGCGAGAGCGATTATCTTGATGATATATTTATAGGAAATATCTTTATCCTTTCAGATGAGATTAAAGACAAATTTGACATTAGAAAATTTGAAATATGTGGTAGCGAGATAGTCCTTGAAAAGATAATAGAAAAGGCATCTTTTGTAAAATTCTTTAAAGAACCCTCTAAATATCCTTCTTCTCGCAGAGATTTTTCTTTTTTCTTTCCTGAGAATATAGAATGGGGAGAAATAGAAAATACCATATTGTCTCTAAATCTCCCTGTGGAAAAAATAGAGTGTTTTGATTTTTACAAGGCAGATAATATGACAGATAATACTATCAGTATAAGTTTTTCTGTATTTTTCAGGTCTGACACAGGAACACTTGAAAATGAAGATGTTGTGAATTTTTCAGAAAAAATAATAGAAATTATTTCTCTTAAATTGAAGGGGAAACTGAGAGGCGCAGGTGGAGAAACTTGAAATATTCGGTAAAAAATATCAAATCCAGTCAGGACTTTCTTCGGAAGAGGTTATAAGGATGTACAGAGAAATTGTGAAACGATTAAAAACACTTTCTCTGGAATACCCGCGTCTCGATAAAGTAGATATTCTTGTTCTGTATGTGATTGAGTTAAATGAGAAAATAATTGAAATGGAAAAAGTGTTAAAAAAAGAAGTTAAAAAGATAGAAGAGATTCGGACAAAAATTTTTCGGCTTGAAGGAAAAATTAAAGAAAAGAGTAAAAAATCTTGACAGTTTTAAAATAGTATTATAAAATTTTTATTCTGAGTTTTAAGGATGAAAAGATCGCGGGGTGGAGCAGTGGTAGCTCGCCAGGCCCATAACCT
>JAMWCZ010000052.1 GCA_023819225.1 Candidatus Omnitrophota bacterium | reverse complement strand
GAGGTGGATGCTGTACTTCTTGAAAGTGTTGATGGGAGGAGGCATCTAAAAGAGGCAACACCTGTAATCAAGGCAGGCAAGCCCCTCTTTATAGACAAGCCACTATCAGCAAGTTTTAAGGAAGCGAAAAAGATAGTAGAACTTGCAATGAGATATAACTGTCCTGTCTTTTCTTCTTCTTCCTTAAGGTTTGACTATAACATAGTTAAAGTGAAAAATGACCCTGAATTAGGAGCAGTGATTGGCTGTGATGCTTTTAGTCCCGCTTCTCTTGACCCTACAAACCCTGGGCTGTTCTGGTATGGTATTCATGGGGTGGAAATCCTTTATACATTTATGGGCAGTGGATGTAAAAAACTCTTCTCAAAATATACAGAAGGTGCCCATTTTGTCATTGGTGAGTGGGAAGATGGAAGGATAGGGACGATAAGAGGAACAAGGAAAGGTTCTCACTCATATGGTGCAAGGGTATTTGGAGAAAAGAAGGTAGAACAGATAACATACTCTACTGAGGTGCCTTTATATTCCCAGTTATTGAAGGAGTTAATACCATTTTTCAAGACAGGGAAAAGTCCAGTTCCAATAGAAGAGACACTTGAGATAATGCAGTTCATCCAGGCAGCCATCTTAAGTGAAAAGAAAGGAAAAGAGGTTCTACTCTCTTGTGTGAAGTGAGATGGGATAAGTGAGGCATGAGATGTAAAAACACCCCTTACCTATTCACCCATACCCTATCTTGCAAGGGGCGAGGGAAAACATCCCTCACCTTTATCCTCTCCCCTATGGGGAGAGGGTTTAGGGTGAGGGGCATAGAACAGGAGATTCAATGAGGATAGGATTTGGAAAAGCAGTGATAACGCCTCCTGTGGGTTTTTCACTTGTAGGGTATTTCAATGACAGGAGGTCGACCGGAATAAGGGATGAGTTGTATGCCACCTCCTGTATTATAGAGGATGAAGGTAATATTTTTGTTATTGTATCCCTTGACCTTATATGGTTAGGAGAGCAACAGGTCAAAAAGATAAGAAAGATTGTTTTTAAAGAGACAGGTATTCCATTTTCCAATATCCTTATCCACGCCACACATACCCATACAGGTCCTCTACCTGATAGTTCGGGCAGGGATATTTATAAAAGGGGATTTTATGTTGAACCATCATACTTAGAAATCCTTCCTTTTTATATCGCAGGAAGTATTAAAATGGCCTATAACCAGATGACAGATGTGTCTATTGGTGCAGGAGCAGATAGGGTGGAAGGGATTGCTTTTAATAGAAGGTATCTATTAAAGGATGGCAGGGTTATAACAAACCCCTGGGACAGGATTGAAGATATAGTGGAATCTGTAGGTCCTGTGGATGATACCCTTACAGTGATAAAAATTACAGATAAGAAGTCAGAAAAAATTAAAGGGATTATAATAAACTTTGCACTCCATCCTGATACACTTGGTGATACCCTTATATCTGCTGACTGGCCAGGGATGGTAAGGGCTAAAATAAAACAAGAATACCCTGGTACAGAGGTTATGGTCCTTAATGGTCCTTCCGGAGATATAAACCATATCAATCCAGAAGACCCTGGAAGGAGAGGATTAGAGATACCGCTTTCTATAGCCGAGAAAATAAAGGAAAAGGTATTAGTTTTACTTGAACGAGACAACAAAATAAAATTTCCTTCCTTAAACACATACTATAAAAAGTTTTCAGTTCCCATAAGGAATGTATCTTATGAAGAACTGAAAGAGGCAAGAAAGATACTTAAAAGCAAAAAGATTCCTGTTGATTCCCTCCAGTATATGGTCTCATCCTCAATAGTAGAACTAACAAAAAAAGGAAAATCAAGGATACCCCTTGAGATAAACGGATGCTCATTTGGAAAAGAAATAATTATCCTTGGACTGCCAGGAGAGATATTCACAGAGATAGGGATAAAGATAAAAGATATACTTCCGTTTAGATATAAACTCATTGCCCAGAACTCCAATACAAACCTCGGATATGTTCCTTCAGAAGAGGCATTTGGGCAAGATGAAAGGAACAAGGAGATAAAGCCCGGTTATGGTACTGAAAGTTTAAAAGAGGCAATAGGTATTGACTGCAGTTATGAAACATCACCTCTTGCCTGCAATGTAGATAAGAAATCCGAGAGATACTTTCTTTCCGCTGTAAGGTCTATACTCAGATGTTCATAGTTTGTGGACTACCAAGTGATAAACAACCAACACAGTCGGGATTTACCCTGATAGAACTGCTGATAGCAGTGGCTATAATAGCGATTCTTGCTGCAATGCTTTTGCCTGCCCTATCAAAGGCAAGAGAGAAGGCAAGAGAGACGGTATGTATGAATAATCTAAGGCAGATATACCTTGCGTTCCAGTTTTACTTCCAGGACTATAATGAGTATTTCCCTTGTGTAGATGACCCTGTAAGTACTAATCCTTACTACTGGTTATGGATGGGCAGGGGCTGGAGAAGATTTCTTATACCATATATAAACAACCTCCGTATTTTATACTGCCCTTCAGACCGCACAGCACCGCAGAAATGGGAGTCCACATCATATGGTTATAGTATGTGTTTTTATCATTCTCCCCAACAGATAAACGATATGACAGACCCCACATATACATATGAGGTAGTGAAAATAATGCCATCAGTTCCGCAGAAGATAAACCTTGTGCTTTATCCCGACAAAAAAGTTTTGGTAGCAGAGTGGCTTGACAACCATACAGGAGGGAAGAACAACTGGTGGAACTGGGATGGAAACAGAAACTACCTTTTTGTTGATGGCCATATTGAATTTCTCCCCGCCCGGAGTATTTCACCTGCTAATGACAATTTTCCCGATATAAACCTTACAAAGGACGGAATAAGAGGAAAAGATATTCAGTAGATATTTGGGATACAGGTTTATAGGTTAAAGATAGTTCCTTGAATTCTGATAAAGGTTCAGGATATAATAATTGTAATAGATTAGCGACAGAAAGTACTTTAAAACCCTCTCTTTTGAAGGGATGGCCCCTTTTTCCTTCGCCCCACACAGTGGGGAGAGAGGACGGGTGAGGGGGGTCCCCAGAAAAACTGTACCCCTCAACCTGCACCTTCTCCCACAAGGGGAGAAGGAGATAGAACTTTCTGATGCTAATAGATTACATAATTTTTAGGGTTTAGGATTTGAAGTTTATTATATACTGCCCCTGTAGCTCAGAAGGATAGAGCAGCGGTTTCCTAAACCGCGTGTCGCCCGTTCGAGTCGGGCCAGGGGTACTACTTTAATTTCTCTCACCCTAAACCCTCTCCCCGATGGAGAGAGGGAATTCCCCTCACCCATACCCTCTCCCTCAGGGAGAGGGAAAAAGGAGAGGGGGATGAAGGGGCGAGGGGAGAAGTGGGCGTAGAAAGGTGTAGCGGTGCGACCCGCCACTAAAAATTTGGCGGGCAGGTTTATTGTACAATCTGTGGCATAATGCCACAGATTAAAAATTCATCAACAAGGAAGATAAGTAAGACAGGTATGAAAAAATGGAGGGTAATTGTATCAGGGGCGATGGAGCCAGAAGAAAATATGGGGATTGACTATGCCTTATGGCAGACAACCTCTTGGTGTGAAAGTCCCCCTACCCTCAGGTTTTATCAGTGGTCTCCTTCCGCTGTATCATTAGGATATAATCAGAGTCCCCATAATGTAGTAAATACAGATTTCTGTAAAGGAAGAAAAATTCCTATTGTAAAGAGACCTACGGGTGGAAGTGCTATATTCCACGATATTGAACTTACCTATTCTTTCTGCAGTAATATAAAGGCATATCCTGACTTTGTTTTTCCTCTTTCTTCCTATATAGCATTATGCCGTGGGATTATAAAAGGGCTGGAGTTGTTGGGAATAAAGGCGGAGGTACGGGGATTTTCAGAAGGTAAAGAGCCGTCATACACTACAAGGGATTGTTTTTCCCTCTCTTCAAGGCATGATATTGTGGTATATGGAAGGAAACTTGTGGGGTCTGCACAGAGGAGAAATAAATATGCTTTCTTACAGCATGGCTCAATACTTATTGATATAAAAAGGGAATTATGGGATAATATATTTGTTGAAAATGTGGACTTCTCAAAGATAATCACCCTTAAAGAACTGTCCTTGAAAGGCATATCTGTAGGTGCGCTCATTACAAATATAATAGATGGGTTTAAAGAGACATTTGGCGTATCTTTTGAAGAGAGCGGATTGACAGAAGAAGAAAAGAGAAAGATAAGATGTTAGCATCAAAAAGCAACTTTACTTATGAAACCCTCTCCCTTGATGGGAGAGGGTTAGGGTGAGGGTAAGTTTTTGAAAAGTTGTACCCCTCAACCTACACCTTCTCCCACAAAGGGAGAAGGAAATAGAACTTTCTGACACTAATAAGTTACAAAGAAAGGGAGAAGAGTGGAAAAGGCAGGACATAAGTTAAAACTCTGGGAGGTTTTTTGCCTTGCAAGTGGGGCAATGATAAGTTCAGGGCTTTTTATCATTGCCGGGCTTGCCTTTGGATATGCTGGTCCTGCTGTTGTCCTATCCTATCTCATTGCAGGTCTTGCGTGTATTCCTACTATTTTGAGTATGTCTGAACTTACATCCGCTATGCCTAAGGCAGGCGGCGACTACTTTTACATTACAAGGGGTTTTGGTTCCCTGGTCGGAACGATTGCAGGTATAGGGTCGTGGTTTTCTCTCAGTTTTAAGAGTGCCTTTGCCCTTATAGGTATGGGTGCATACCTTACCCTTATTACACACTACCCTATAGAAGTTATAGCAGTTATTCTCTGTGGCTTCTTTATAATGTTAAATATTTCAGGGGTTAAGGAGTCAAGTGCTTTTCAGGTCTTTCTTGTTATAGGGCTTCTGGCAATACTTTTTGTGTATTCAGTTTGGGGGCTTCCACATATCAAAAAAGAACAGATAACCCCTTTCTTCTCTAAAGGGTATCTTACTGTTTTCAGTACTGCAAGTTTTGTTTTTGTCGCCTATGGAGGGCTTACAAAAATAGTTGCTATGGCAGAGGAGATAGAAAATCCTGAGAAGAACCTTTTAAGGGGTATGGTCCTTTCCCTTCTTGTTGTTAGTTTTCTTTATATGCTTGTAGTTTTTGTAACAGTTGGTGTTGTTGACCCTGAACACTTAAGTAAAACACTCACTCCCATATCGGATGGCGCACGTGTCTTTGGTGGGTCTTTGTTTGAAAAGATAGTATGTGTTGCTGCTTTCCTTGCCTTTATATCCACTGTTAATGCAGGAATTATGAGTGCTTCCAGATATCTCCTTGGTATGAGCAGAGATAAACATATGCCCAGTATATTTCAGAAAACAAATAGAAAAAATATCCCCTATATCGCGGTACTTTTTACAGGACTTTTTATGATATTTGCTATTACACTTTTGAAACTGGAGGTTCTGGTTAAGATGGGGTCTGTTATATTTCTCATAAGTTATATACTGGCAAACTCTGCTGTAATACTTTTCAGGGAGAGTAAGATAACAGGTTATCAGCCAACTTTCCGTTCTCCTTTCTATCCATATACCCAGATAGCAGGTATCTTTATAACTGGGTTTCTTATACTTGAGGTATCTACAGGGGTTCTTTTTCTTACTCTATTGTTTATCTGTACAGGTGGATTGATATACAAATATACCATCTACAATAAGGTAGTCAGGGACTCTGCACTTGAACACCTTTTAAGACGGCTTATCAGTGCAGATAAGGAGCTTACTGAATTAGATGTATCCAGTGAACTTAAGGAGATAGTTCTTTCAAGAGACAGGATACTGGAAGATAGTTATTACCGTAAGAGTGCCTCAGCGGTCTTTGATGAGATTATAAAAAACATCAGTGTATTGGATATAAATGAACATTTGAAATCAGAGCAATTCTTCATAATGGTATCAGAGAACCTGGCAAAGAAGATAGATATGAATAAGACAGACCTATTGAAAAAGTTTATAGAAAGGGAATTAACATCCAGCACAGTTGTTGAAGAAGGAATTGCTATTCCACACCTGGTAATTGAAGGAAAAGGAATTATCAAGATATTATTTGTCAGAAATAAAAAAGGAACAGAATTTCCTGATGGGAAGATAGTTAATACTGCTATAGTGATTGTAAGTTCTTCAGATAAAAGACATCTTCACTTGAAACTACTCGCATATTTTCTTAATATAATAGAGTCCCCTGACTTTGACAATGAGTGGCTTTTGCGGTTAGATAAGGATGAACTGGTTAACAAGATACTGGATTTCATAAAGAAACAGATATCAGTTGAATCAGGGAGGTTTAAGTAGAATAGCGGTTTTTCTCACCCTCCATCTTCCCATAAAATGGGAAGAGGAGAAAAGAGATTCTCAAATCCGGAGGTGGTTATGGGAAAAAATATAGTAGTAGGTGTGTGTGGGTCCATTGCTGCATATAAGAGTGCAGGGATTGTAAGGGAGTTAAAACAGAGACACTGGGATGTGCAGGTAATACTTACTAAGGAGGCAACATATTTTATAACCCCTCTCACACTTTCTGTCCTATCAGGTAGACCTGTATATACAGAGATGTTTGAGATAGATAATTTTAAAGAAGACCATATCTCTGTATCAGAATTCGCAGATATTATACTTGTTGCCCCTGCAACAGCAAATATTATAGGGAAGATTGCATCAGGTATATGTGATGACCTCCTTACCTGTGTGATATTTGCCTTCAAAGGACCTGTTATTTTTGCTCCTGCAATGAATGAGAATATGTGGACAAATCCTATAGTAGAAGAAAATGTTGAAAAACTTAAGAAAAATGGATATTATATTATTCCACCTGAAAAGGGTTTTCTTGCATCAGGTAAGGTTGGGATAGGACGGCTTGCAGAAATAAGTAAAATAATATCTTTTGTAGAAGAGAAAACAAAGGAGAAATAGAATGGGGAAAAGTTATCCACTTATACCTAAAAAAGTTCAGCAGATAGAGACAAAATATAGAAGGATAAAGACAGAGATTCCTGTTCCTGAGTCCATACCTATCCTTGAAAAGTTAAGGACTTATGAGCCACTTTCAATGAGTGGACAACCCCCTGTGGTATGGGACCATGCGGAGGGAGTACAGGTTTATGATAGATATGGGAACAAGTGGCTGGACTTTAGTTCAGGCGTACTTGTTACAAACGCAGGACACTCTGCACCTCTTGTCCTTTCAGAAATAAAGAAATTCCTTGAGAAGCCATTGCTTCATAATTACTGTTTTCCTTCTGAGATAAGGGCTGTCCTTGTAGAAAAGATTGCTTCTGTATCTCCAGAACCATTAAAGAAGGTCTTTCTCCTTACCACAGGTGCTGAAGCAGTTGAGTGTGCCTTTAAATTAGCAAGAACCTATGGGAAAAAAACAAACAAAAAGGTGGTTATATCCTATGAGGGTTCATTTCACGGCAGAACCCTTGGTGCCCAAATGTTAGGTGGACTTCCCGGACTGAAAGAATGGATTATCCATCCTGACCCAGATATATACCACCTCCCATTTCCAGGTGAGCCAAGATGTAAAGATAAAAGTTTTGATTTTTTTGAGAGGCGTATAAAGGAATTAGGGATAAACCCAAAGAATGTCTGTGCTGTTATATCAGAGACATATCAGGGTGTAAGTGGAGCCCTTATGCCTATAGAGTATGCACAGCAGTTGAGGAAGTGGTGTGATGAAAATGGAGCACTACTTATATTTGATGAAATACAGGCAGGGTTTGGAAGGACAGGTAAGATGTTCGGGTTTCAGCACTACGGAATAGTTCCTGATATATTTTGTTTAGGCAAGGGAATAAGCAGTTCACTTCCTATCTCAGCAGTTGTTGGGAAAAAGGAGTATATGGACCTTTACCAACCAGGGACAATGACAAGCACCCATACCGGAAACCCGCTTTCCTGTGCTGCCGCGTTAGGCAGTATAAACGCAATAGAGAAGTATAATCTTGTGGAAAATGCTGCAAAGATGGGAGATATCCTTGAAAAGGAACTAACAGAGATATATAAAAGGTTTGAATGTATCCAGTTTTTATGCGGGAAAGGACTTGTATGGGGCCTGCAGATAGGCAAGAAAGGGACTGAAAAACCTGACCCTGACACTGCCTTTGAGATAGTAGGAAGATGTGTAGAGAAAGGACTTTTACTTTTTGCTCCTGTAGGACTTGGTGGTGGCACAATTAAGATAAATCCACCACTTATTATAAATGAGGAAGCAATCAGGGAAGGTTGTTCGGTAATTAGAGAGGCAATAGAGGAGATAACAGGATGAATATAAAAGATTATGTGGAAGAGAATTTTCAAGAAGCAATAGATTTTCTAAAAGAACTTATAAAATTTCCGAGTATATCAGGACAAAGAGAAAAAGATGCACAGGAATTTATAAAGGAAAAATTCAGCCAGTTTGGTAATGTTTCTCTTGTTCCTATCCCTGAAGATATAAAGAAAGACCCTGAATACACATTTGCAGATAAGGAACTGGACTATTCAAATAGAAAAAACCTTGTCCTTGAATTCCCTTCAGAAGGAACTGGCAGGTCCCTTATATTAAACTCCCACATAGATGTTGTCCCTGCAAATGACTGGAAAGATGCGTTCTGCCCCTATGAAAAGGATGGGTTTATATATGGCAGGGGTGCCTGTGATGCCAAAGGACAACTTGCAACTATATACCTTACACTCCTTGCCCTTAAAAAAACCAATATTAAACTAAAAGGGAAACTTATAGTCCAGTCAGTAATAGAAGAGGAGGTAGGTGGAAACGGTGCACTTGCACTTATAAGGGATGGCTATAAAGCAGATGGTGTTATAGTCCTTGAAGCAACAGGTTTAAATATATGCCCTGCAAACCGCGGTGCTGTCTGGTACAGGTTAGAGGTGAAGGGAAAGAGTGTCCATATGGGAAGGATTACAGAAGGGGTAAATGCGATTGAAAAGACCTGTTTTCTTATGCACCGGCTTAAAGAGTATGAAAGGCGACTGATAGAGGAAAGTAAAGGAGTTCCTTTATTTGAAAGGTATAAGCAACCGGTTCAGGTAAACTTTGGAACTATAAGAGGTGATGGCTGGCCTTCTATGGTATGTGGCTATGTAGTTCTTGAAGGTGGTGTAGGTTTTTTACCGAACAAGGACCTTGCCATCATAAAAAATGAGTTAAAAGAAGTAATAGAAAACTGTGGAGATAAATGGATTATCAATAACTACAAAATCTCATATCCAAAACTTCACAATGATGCATATGCAATCCCACCAGACCACCCACTTGTTGAAACAATGAGAAAGGCAGCAATAGATTCAGGTGTTATGCCTGATGTTGAGGGCTTTATAGCAAGTTGTGATGCACGGCTTTTCAATAAAGTCGGCAGGATGCCTGTGGTTGTATTTGGACCAGGTAAACTTGAGGATGCACATTCAGATACAGAAAAGATAGATACAGAAGAGATAAAAAAGGCAGCCAGAGTCCTTGTATCAACAGTTCTTAACTGGTGCACTTAACCGGGTTATGCCTTGTTTTTTGCTTACCCTCACCCTACCCTCTCCCCGATGGGGAGAGGGAAAAGGAGAGGGGGTTATGCCTTATTTACAAAATAGGAGGCAGAGATGGCAGGAGAGAAAAAGGGGTGTGTGTGGGTGATACCTGATGGGGACCTTCCACCACCGGGAAAAGGGAAGATAAAGGGTCATGAATCACTTATCATCATCAACACAGGCAAGAAAAAAGCAGAGATTACGATTGATATATACTTTGAAGATAAACCACCGGTAAAAGGGATTAAAGATGTAGTGGAAGCAGAAAGGGTAAGGTGTTTCCGTCTGGATAAGCCGATTGGAAAACAGAAGTACAGGATACCCTATGGTCAGTACGGGATGGTTGTTAAAAGCACTGTCCCTGTAGTAGTCCAGTTTGGCAGGGCAGATGTAAGGCAGCCAAACCTTGCATACTATTGCACAATGGCATATCCTGTTAAATAAAAAATGAAAGCAGCAATTACTGATGGGAAGGGAAATATCTGGATAGAAGAAGTACCCATTCCTGAAGTTAGTCCATATCACTGCCTCTGTAAGACACTTGCCTGTGCCACCTGTACAGGGACTGATATCAAGATAATCCACAATAAACTGCCATGGAAAGAAAACTATCCTGCAATACTGGGGCATGAGAGCATAGGAAAGGTAATAAAAACAGGAAATAAAGTAAAATATATAA
>JAMWCZ010000002.1:16488-42376 GCA_023819225.1 Candidatus Omnitrophota bacterium | reverse complement strand
TTATATAATTTCTTCTTAGGAGATGGATATTCTCGTATAGATTTTTTAATGAAGCAACGATAAAATTTCGTATAGATTTTTAATGAAGCAATTCGCTCTATTGACATTTTAAGAAATGTCTATATAATAATGTAGTAGAGAATGAATGAAAGGAGGTGAAAGGGGATGAAAAAGATATTATCTTGTTTATTTGTTGCAGGTTTGATTATAGGGATAGCCCAATTTGCATCAGCAGCAGTCCAGCAGGGAGATACAACCCTTACACTTAATGTAGGGTACAGTTATATGGATATTGCTGAGGGAGAAACCAGTAGCTGGGATATCACTGGAAGGATTGCACTGGGAAAATTCCTGACAAACAACTTCCAATTGGAAGGGATTTTGAATGGCACTGTAGGAGAGATGTATGAAAGTTTGGATTATCACTATGGAGCAATCGTTATAAGGCCAAACTTCCACTTTGCTACTGAGGGTGCAACCGTTCCCTATATAGGTGCAGCAGCAGGTTTTTTCTTCTATGACATTGAAGGGGAAAGTGATACCAACTTTATCTGGGGAGGACAGGTAGGTCTGAAACAATTCATAAGAGACAATGTATTTCTCCAGATGGAAGCATCCTATCTTATGACAGAAATGATAGATGAAGAATTAAATCTGTTCAGGATTCTCGTAGGATTAGGTTTCAAACTGTAATATAAAGAGAAAAAGAGAGGCATCCTTTTTTAGAATGGATGTCTTTCTTTTTTTTAAAAGTATTACAGCGCCTTATTTAACAAAAAGGCCATTCCTTTATCTAACATTATCTAAATGAGCGGTATCCTTGAGTAGTCAAATGTTTCGGGTTTACCATCAAGTTCAAGTGTTATTACAGTTCCGTATCTATCAGGAGGTTCTACTGGTAGTCCTTTAATAATAAGTTTCCCGTCTTCCTTGATTGTCTTTAGTCTTCTGTTAGAACCAAGGATTCTTGTTGATAGTACTTTATTTTTTATTCCTGTTATAACGGCTGTGTCACCTGGCCATCTGAATATATGCAAATATGCATTGGTCCCTTTTACAGTCGCCATCCCTAACATACCTGCCCCCCAGAAACCAAAATCTTTAGGCCTCCTTTCAGTTCCATAAATTGCCTCTCCATTTTTATTAAGCCACTTCCCTATCTCCTTAAGCCGTTTAACTTCTTCATTCCTTACACTTCCATCAGGTTTCGGTCCTATATTTAGAAGATAGTTACCACCATTACTTGCACAACTTACAAGGTTCTGTATTAACTGGGTGGTGGGTTTCATATTGGGATTATGTTTAAAATATCCCCAGGCACAGAAATCCCCTATAGTCATACAACTTTCCCATGGCCTTTCTGATGGAGTCGTATGCTGTTCCGGAGTATCAAAGTCCTCAGGAAGACCGGACCTATTGTTTATAAGTATGTCGGGTTGGAGTTTCCGTACCATATCATTCAGTTCTTTACTCCTCCACAAAGCAGCAATTTCATCCATTTCACCTTTGGTACCCGGTATCCATCCACCGTCATACCACAGAATGTCAATTTTTCCATAGTTTGTCATAAGTTCCCTTACCTGCTGGTGTGCCTGTTCTACCATATCTTTAAAACTTTCAGGATATTTCTCCCTATCAAAATATCCAGGGAATCTCCAGTCAAGCAAACTATAGTAAAGACCAATCCTCATATTGTGTTTTCTGCACGCATTTACATATTCCTCTACAAAATCCCTTTTTGCTGCTGTTTTAACTGATGTAAAATCACTTACCTTTGAATTAAATAGACAGAACCCATCATGGTGTCTTGTGGTTAAAACCATATACTTCATCCCTGCCTCTTTTGCTAATTTTACCCATTTCTCAGGTGAGAAACTCTTTGGTGGTTTAAATCTATCTGCTAATTTAGTATATTCTTTAAGAGGTATCCTCTCCACCAGAAGTACCCATTCACCCCTGCCTAAAATAGAATAAAGCCCCCAGTGTATAAACATTCCAAATCTTGCTTCATCCCACCATTTCATTTTTTTATTCTCTTCCATTTTCTTCTCCTTTTTATATATTTCTTGAAAAATTTTAAAAAGAGAGTAAAATAAATATATCTATTTGTCAAATCTAAAAAAGGAGGATGTCAAAATGGGTAAGTATGTGTATTTTTTTGGCGGGGGAAAAGCAGATGGTGGTGGCAGTATGAAAGAACTGCTTGGTGGAAAAGGTGCAGGACTTGCAGAGATGGTAAGGTTAGGTATACCCGTTCCTGCTGGCTTTACTATCACAACAGAGGTCTGTACTTACTACTATAAGTATAATAAACAACTTCCAGATGGATTGATAGATGAAATAAAGAAAAACTTAACAGCAGTAGAAAATATTATGGGTTCCAAGTTCGGAAGTTCTGAAAATCCTCTCCTTGTTTCTGTCCGTTCAGGGGCAAGAAAATCAATGCCTGGGATGATGGAAACAGTCCTTAATGTAGGACTCTGTTCTGAAACCATCCCAGGACTTATCAAGAAAACAAATAATCCTCGGTTTGTTTATGATGCTTACAGACGGTTAATTATGATGTATTCTGATGTTGTTATGGAAAAGGCAGCAGGAAGAGAGCCAGAAGAAGGTAAAGGGATAAGGGTTCAGTTAGACAAGATGATGGAAGAAGTAAAAGAAAAGAAAGGTTATAAGTCCGATACAGACCTTACAGTAGATGACCTTAAAGACCTGTGTGAACAGTTTAAAAAGAGAGTTAAAGAGATTATAGGAGAGGAATTTCCTGATGATGCATGGGAACAACTTATGGGTGGAATAAAAGCGGTTTTTCAGTCATGGAATGGTAAGAGGGCAGTTGCTTACAGAAGGATTGAAGGTATTCCAGATGATTGGGGGACAGCAGTAAATGTCCAGGCAATGGTCTTTGGTAATATGGGCGAGACATCTGCAACAGGAGTTGCCTTTACAAGAAACCCTGCGACAGGAGAAAACAAGTTTTATGGTGAGTGGCTTGTGAACGCACAGGGAGAAGATGTTGTTGCAGGAATAAGAACACCAAATCCATTAAATGAAGAAACAAAAAATGAGCAGAACAGACACCTTAAATCCCTTGAGGAAGCAATGCCTGATGTTTATAAGGAACTATGTAATATAAGAACGACCCTTGAAAGACACTTTAAGGATATGCAGGATATAGAATTTACAATACAGGAAGGACGACTCTGGATGTTGCAGTGTCGTGTCGGAAAAAGGACAGGAACAGCAGCACTCAATATGGCAATGGATATGCTAACAGAAGGACTTATAGATGAGAAAACCGCTGTTATGCGACTATCCCCTGCACAGATAGATGAACTTCTTCATCCACTTGTTGACCCTTCAATAGAAGCAAAAACAAAACCACTTGCCAAAGGACTTCCTGCCGGACCAGGAGGAGCTTCAGGGCATATTGTCTTCACAGCGGATGATGCTGTTAAATGGACAAAGAATGGTAAAAAGGTCATTCTCGTAAGAGAAGAGACAAACCCTGAAGATGTAGAAGGTATGAGAGCAGCTCAGGGTATCCTCACAGGGAGAGGAGGGATGACCAGCCATGCAGCACTTGTTGCAAGAGGGTGGGGTAAGTGCTGTATTGTCGGATGTAGTGCCTTGAAGATAGATGTCAAGAATAAAACCGTTGTTGTTGATGGAAAAACATTTAAAGAAGGAGATATCTTCACGCTAAATGGAACTAAAGGTTATGTTTATGCAGGAGAACTTCCTATGATTGATGCAACAGAAAACCCAAGATTTAAGGAATTTATGAAGATTGCCAGCTCTATAAAAAGATTAGGAGTAAGAGCAAATGCAGATACTCCGGAAGATGCTAAAAATGCTATCTCCTTCGGAGCAGAAGGTATAGGACTTTTTAGAACAGAACATATGTTCTATGGGAAGGGTTCCGAAGAACCACTTTTCCGGTTAAGAAAGATGATTATCGCCAGAACAGAGGAAGAAAGGAAGGCAGCACTGAATGAACTTATGCCTTATGTTAAAAAAGATATTAAAGCAACTTTAGAGGTTATGAATGGACTTCCTGTAACTATAAGGTTGCTTGACCCACCTCTCCATGAATTTGTACCGAAAAGAGAAGATGAACAGACAAAACTGGCTAAAAGTTTAGGTATTTCAATGGAAGAATTTAAAAAAAGAGCAGAAGCATTACACGAGACCAATCCAATGATGGGACACAGAGGAGTTCGTCTTGGTATCACCTATCCAGAAATCACAGAGATGCAGGTAAGGGCTATCTTTGAGGCAACTGCAGAACTTATAAAAGAAGGGAAGAAAGCTCTACCAGAAATTATGATCCCTGTAGTAAGTACTGTGGAAGAACTTAAACATCAGAGAAAGATAGTGGATAAGGTATATAAAGAGGTATGTGAAAAATATGAAATAGATAAAATTGAGTATCTCTACGGAACAATGATAGAGATACCGAGGGCATCTCTTACCGCTAACAAAATTGCTCAGGAAGCAGAATTTTTTTCCTTCGGAACTAATGACCTTACACAGATGGGATTTGGATTTTCAAGAGATGATATAGGCGGATTTGTTCCTGCTTATATAGAGAATAAAATATTAAAAGATGACCCCTTCCAGGTTCTTGACCAGGAAGGTATAGGAGAACTTGTTGATATTGGTATCAAGAGAGGGAGATCCACCAGGCCAAATCTTAAAGTCGGCATCTGCGGAGAACATGGGGGTGAAGCAGAATCAGTAAAATTCTGCCACAGAGTAGGAATGAACTATGTAAGTTGTTCTCCATTCAGAATTCCAATTGCAATACTTGCTGCTGCCCAGGCAGTGGTAGAGGAAAACAAGAAGCTCTGAACTTAAAAAGTAAAGAACTTATGGAGTTAGGAAGTTATAAAGTAGCAATGCGATTTATCGTACGAAATCCACAATGTATCGGTGCGACCTATTGCACGATTCGTGCCATAAATCACCGCTACAAATAATTTTATTTATCGGATGTAGCAATGTAATCTTCTATCCCGGACATTTCTGAACACCAGCAGGGGAGGGGACTTTATCCTTCTTATAGGATTCGTGTAACCTATTAGCGATATAATTTGCTTTTCCCTTTGTAGTAGAAGTCGCGGGTTGAGTAGTACAATTTTTCAAAAATTCACCCTCTCATAGAAATCCTCCCTTCCTCCACTGAGACGTTGGCGGACCGTCGCAAGGAAAAGGATTTCACAAGATAATCGCTCTCGCGATTACTTTCATAGGGGCTCAAACCCCTCTGACGGTCGCTATCGCTCCCTGTCACCCCACGGGGGCAACCAGATTGTTTCCCACGTTCACCCCTTAATCCTGCATCGGATTGAAATTCCGATGTTCCAAGTACAGTGATCTTGACGCCAATCTATTAAGAATCGGTTAATCTTTAAATATTGCTACTTTCCAGTCATCTCCTATGTGCGTTAAAAACAAAATAAAAGGATTAATAACATAAAAGGAAAGGAAGTTAACTATCTATAGCATAAAAACAAGTTTTATTTTTAAAATATTCCACTTGTTAGATATTCACTAAAAAGTCAGAAAGTAAAAGTTTTTTTCATCTTATAATTTTGCATTGTAATTTTGACTTTTGAATTTATCCATAGTTACTCATGCATCCCTTCCAGGAAGAATATAAGAAGACAACTAATAAGAACTTAGCATATGCTTCTTTAAGACATAATAATAAAATACATTAAATTATAACATATAAGTCGTTTACTCATATATATTTAGCATTATATAACATCCAATTTTTTTAAGTAACAAGATACTATTACTTTTAATCTTATTCATATTATTATTGAATATATAAAAAACTTGAACCTTTTTCCAGAGTTATTTATGATGCATTTATCTCCTATGCTTTCTATCATTTAAGTTATTATAAATAAAAGATTTAAAATTTTTCATTTAATAATTTTTATTAAGATTAAAACATACCGTTATAAAAAGAAAAAATCATATTATTCTATCCCCTAAAAGTTAACATAATGTATCTTATCCGACGTTTATTTTGTAAAGCATTTATATACAAGGATTTAACTTTAATCTTTGACTGTTTTGTTTTTGCCTTTTAACTTATGTTTCTGAAATTTCAAGGAGGGATATGGTTATTGCCTTCCTGGGAAAAATCTTGCCAAGAATTCCTGTTATAACAAGACCATCATAAAAAAATAAAAAACCACTTAAAAGAAAGCCCATTACCCAGTTCATAAACAAAAAAATAATGGAGACAGAAGCAGTAAGCAAACCTATTATTATCAGATAAGAAATGGTATACTCTTTAACTACAACAAATATTTTTTCCAGCACCTTCTGCAAATTAAAAGCCATTTTTATATCACCCTCTTCCAGATAAATACATACGGCAAAAGGAAGAAAATAGATAGAGATTAAAAGAGTTATTGTACCTACAAGATTCAAAATCTGGCCCCTGAAATAAAATAAAGAGAAGATTCTGCCTCCGGAAAGGGTTAACATAAGGCTTCCCCCTAAAAACATCAATAAAAAAGGTATTATAAAATAGGATAGCCATATAATAAATAAAAAAAGACCTGTTGTAAATAATCTCTCAAGATTTTCATCCCATTTAACTGGTGACTTATCCTGTTGTATACTTTTTTTAAGTTTTGTCCCTAAATATCCTAAAGATACGAGATTAAGAATCGGAAAAAAGGTAATAATCCCCCCTATCAGAAGATTCATCACATTTTCTCTATTGTTAAATGGATCTTTTAACGAATCTATAATCTTTTTTTTCACCTGGACTCCCTCCTTATAATATCAAGCATCTCTCTTATCGCTGTCTCTAACCCTACAAAAACAGCGCGGCAAATAATACTGTATCCGATGTTTAGTTCCTCAATCTCTTTAATCCTGCAAATAGGACCTGTATTGTGATAATCCAATCCATGTCCTGCATTTACCCGTATTCCTATGGAAATGGCATAGTCAGTTGCTCTAACTATTTTTTCTAATTCTTTCTGCATATCTTCTTCTGCCTTCGCTTCAGCATACCTGCCTGTATGTATCTCTATAAACTCTGCACCTGTCTCCTTACTTTTCAGTATCTGATTTTCCTCCGGCTCAATAAATAAACTTACTTTTATACCTGCATTATGAAACCGTTTCACATTTTTTTTTATCTTTTCAAAATTCTTTATAACATCAAGTCCACCCTCTGTCGTCAACTCTTCACGCTTTTCAGGAACAAGAGTAACCTGATGCGGCTTTACGTCCAAAGCAATCTTCACTATCTCTTCAGAAAGAGCCATTTCAAGATTTAACCGTGTCTTTACAACTTGCTTAAGTAGATATACATCTCTATCCTGTATATGTCTTCTATCTTCTCTCAAGTGGCATACAATAGAATCACAACCAGCAAGTTCACAGATAAAAGCAGCATATACAGGGTCAGGACTTTGACTATGTCTTGCCTGTCTCAAAGTTGCTATATGGTCTATATTCACACCCAATTTCATTTTCTTCCTCCAACTAAATCTTTTAGATTCTCTATTAGTAAAAAATTCTCTCTTTCTGTACCTATCGTAATTCTTACATATTCAGGTCCAACTCCGAACATTCCTCTTATAATTATACCCCTTTGTTCCAGTTCCTTTACAACTTTAGCAGCATCTGGAATCCTGCAAAGAATAAAATTTGCATATGTAGGGATATATTTTATTCCTAATGCATTAAAAGCAGAATATAGATAATTCTTGCCACTGATATTGTTTTCAAAAGACCGTTTAACATACTCCTGGTCATCAAGCACAGCAATCCCCGCTTCCTGTGCGGGAATTGTGGTATTAAAAGGAGGTCGTATTCTTTCCATAAACTCAATTATTTCCTTCCTGGCAATTCCAAAGCCAATCCTTAAACCAGCAAGACCGTATATTTTAGATAGGGTTCTCGTTATAATAACATTCTTTTTATATAAATAGGGATAGGCACTTCCGAAGTCATCTGTATCTACATATTCTCTGTATGCCTCATCAGATATAACAACTATATCATCAGGAATCTTCTTCATAAATTCTTCTATCTGTTTCTTGTAGATAATAGTTCCTGTAGGATTATTGGGATTACAGAGTATGATAACCTTTGTTTTAGGGGTAATCTTTTCAAGAAACATACTTATGTCATAGGAAAAGTCATCTTTGAGAGGTATTTCTACAGGAACAGCCCCAATTTTATACGCAAGGATTTTATATATAAGAAATGATGGGGTAGGAAATATAACCTCATCTCCTTGATTTATAAAAAGTTCCATTCCCATAGATATTATTTCACTGGAACCGCTTCCAAGAATAATATTATCAACTGGTTGATTAAAAACCTCTGCTATTTTATTCTTTAGATAATATCCTGACCCTTCAGGGTATCTTGAAATTTTATCTGCGCATCTTTTTATTGCCTCCACTGCCTTTGGAGAAGGACCAAGCGGGTTTTCGTTTGATGCAAGTTTTACAATCCTTTCTATTTCAAGCCCGTATGCCCTCTGTAACTCTTCAATTGGTTTTCCAGGAACATACGGAGCAATTTTCTTTATATCCTGTCTTATTATCTCTTCAACTTTTTTACTCATATATCATCCCCACCTTTTTTTTAACTTCACTCATAGTTTCTACAGCAACCTTTCTCGCTCTTTCAGCGCCATTGTTGAGAATATTCCATAGCATTTTTTTATCCTTCTCCATTGTTCTTCTCTTCTCCTGAATGCTTTTAAGATACAAAGATGTTACCTCTCCGAGTTCTTTTTTACAGTCAGTACAGCCGATAATAGCATCTTTACATTCCTTTTCTATCTCCCCTACCCTGCCTTCGTTGTTAAAAAGTTTGTGATAAATAAAAGCAGGACAGGTCTTGGGATGACCAGGGTCTTTTCTGTATATCCTTTTCGGATCAGTAAACATTTTACTAATTTTATCTTTTATCACTTCAGGAGAATCTTTCAGGTATATACAGTTATTATATGACTTGCTCATCTTCCTGTTATCTGTCCCCGGTATCTTTGGTGTCTCAGTAAGAAGCGCTTCTGGAACAGGAAATGTCTCTCCATAAAGATAGTTAAATCTCTGGGCTATCTCTCTTGTCAGTTCAAGATGTGGCAACTGATCCATACCAATAGGAACATACCTCGCTCTGTATATCAATATATCTGCTGCCTGTAAAACAGGGTAGCCAAGAAAGCCATAAGTATTGAGGTCCTTTGTAATCAACTGTTTCTTCTGTTCCTTATATACAGGATTTCTTTCAAGCCAGGGTGTCGGCACTATCATTGAGAATATAAGATGCAGTTCTGTATGTTCTGGCACCATTGACTGGACAAAAATAGTGGATTTATGTGGGTCAAGTCCTCCTGCTATAAAGTCCATTGCCACCTCTTCTACATATTGTTTTATTTTCCCCATTGAAGCATATTCAGTACTCAATGCATGATAGTCCGCTATCATATAAAAACAGTTATATCCATCATCCTGTAGTTTTTTCCAGTTCCTTAATGCACCGAAAAGATGTCCAATATGCAAAGGACCTGTTGGCCTCATACCGCTTAATATATTCTTACTCATAAGTTCTTAACTCCATAAGTTCATAACTTTTTCTTTTTATATTTAAAGTAGTCCCCGAGTATTTTTTTGTGGTCAAAAGCAATTTCTTCGGGAAGATTATCTTCTGTAAAAATTTTTGCCTCTTCCGCATCGTCACTTCCTTTTAAAATTCCTTTCCCCTTTCCAATAAACACTGTTGATATAGTATGGTGCCTCGGGTCCCTCTCAGGTGCTGAGTATGTATGAAACTGTATCAGGCCAACTACATCCAGCCCTGTCTCTTCTTTTGCCTCTCTTATAGCAGCATCTTCAAGTGACTCCCCATAATCCACAAATCCACCAGGTAAAGCCCATCCATAAGGATAATTTTTTCTCTTTATCAATACAATGCCGCCATCTACTTCTATAATAATATCAACTGTGGGGATAGGATTTTTATATTCTTTCTTTTCCATAAGAAAATTTATTTCTCTGCTGAATAAAAACTTTTATAAGCAAGATATGTAGAATAAACATCTGCCTTACTTGTTAGTTCATAAGGTGCATGCATAGAAAGGACACCTGTGCCACAGTCAACTGTATCAACATTATATCTCGCTATATATGTAGCAACTGTCCCACCTCCACCCTGCTCTATCTTGCCTATCTCTCCTGTCTGCCATATCACACCGTTTTTGTCAAAGATATCTCTGATATAAGCAATATATTCTGCTGTAGGTTCTATACTATGTCCTTTTCCCCTGCCACCTGTTATTTTTGTAAGGACAACACCACATCCTAAACGGGCTGTATTTCTCGGGTCAGCAACATCTTTATAGTTAGGGTCAAATATAGTATCCACATCAGCAGATATCGCCTTTGAATTCTGAATAACAACTTTAAAGTCAGAAGGCATCCCCCCTGTTTTTTCAATAACCTCTTCTACAACATATTTTAAAAACTCTGATTGTGCAGATGTAGCGCCCTTACTTCCTATCTCTTCCTGGTCCACCATAACACAAAATACTGTATATGTAGATTTAGAATCGAAAAATGCCTTCATACTTGTATAGGCGCATACCCTGTCATCCTGTCCATATCCTAAAAGCATACTATTATCAATACCAGAGTCCCTCATTTTACCTGCTGGAACAAATTGAAACTCACTGCTTATAAAGTCATCCTCTTTAATTCCCCATCTCTCATACAAAATTTTAAGAACGTTCTCCTTTGTTTTCTCTTTTTCCTTGCCTTTCAAAGGAATACTCCCAAGAATTATATTCAAGTTTTCACCTGGAAATCCATCTTCTATCGTCTTTTTCGCCTGGTCTTTACCTAAATGTGGTAGAAGGTCGGTAATGTTAAATGCCGGGTCTGTTTCTTTTTCACCTATAACAATATCTTTTCTTGTTCCATCTTTCAGGATAACAGTCCCATACATTGCAAGAGGTATCGTAAGCCACTGATATTTTTTAATCCCTCCATAATAGTATGTTTTAAGGAGACATATATTCTCATCTTCATATAGAGGATTTGTCTTTAAGTCAAGCCGTGGTGAATCTATATGGGAGACAATAAACCTGCACCCATCTGTAAGTGGCTTTTCACCTATCCTCCCCATCAATAATACCTTTTCCTTATTTGTTTTATAAAAGATATCTCCTGTTTTCAGTTTTTTATAATCATTCAAAGATTTAACATTAAATCCGGACGCAATACCAAGACAGCCCTTTACAAATCTTCGTTCTGTTTTGTTCTCAGAAAGGAATTCTTTATACCCTTCGCAGAAATTTAATGCCTCTTTTTTTATATTGTCATCCCATATCTCCCATGCAGTTTTTCTTTCCATTGTCTCCTCCTGATAGATATATAACATTGTAAGGTAATTCAGCATTATTTGCAAGTTAACCCTGACGGTTATTTCTAAAATTCAGAAGTCTCATTATCTCAAAAAATGCTTGCTTTAAAAATATATAAACCAGAACAGGGAAGACAATCACAACCAATCTGTTATAATTAAGTGTATCATATAAATTGAAGTGAAGAAGTGATAACAATGCTCTTGTTATACCGCAGCCAGGGCACTCTATTCCGAAAATGGCTTTGTAAAGGCAGAGAGACGGAAGATTTTGAAGAGATGAAAGTGGAATAAAAAATAAGGTAACAGGAAGAAGAATATATAAACTAATAACTTTGAAAAAGAGAAGTTTGCTATTTCGCATCTTTATTTTCTCACAAGAAGGTTACCATCACTGTCTCTGTATTTCCCTGTAGCAATAAGGATGACATCTATAAGCCACCAGATACCGCAACCACCAGCAGTAAGAAGTTTAAGTATGCCAAGTCCTATATATCCTGTGTAAAACCTATCTATACCAAACTGCCCTACAAGGACCGATAGAATCAATGCAATTGTCCAGTCCCTCCCTTCTCCTGATGACATTAACCTTGTTCCACATTTCACACATACCACCGCATTTATATCAGTAGGAGAGCCACAATTCTGGCAGTATTTATTGCCACCTCCCGGTATTACACCACAACTGGTACACACTGTTGCTTTACTATCCAATTCTTTGCCACAGTTTCTGCAGTACATATTCCCCTCCTTCACTACCTTTGTAGTGAATAGTAAATCTCTATCTCTATTGTAAGATATATATCAGCAAAGGTAAAATATAGTAGAAAAAAGGGGGGCTTATGGAAAAGGTAGAAAAGAGGAGTGAGTTAAAGGTAATAGTAGAAGACAGAGTTGGCGCCATTGCAGATATCACACGACTGACCTCTGAGAAAGGCGTGAATATAGATGATATTTGCGTCTATACAATGGGCGGGGATGCTACCTTCTATCTTATTACACAGGACAATAACAGGATGGCAAAGATATTTGCTGATAAGGGATATAAAGTAGAAGAAAGAGAAGTTGTGGTTATGTCTCTTGAAAACCGTCCCGGTGCTTTGCAAAAGGTTGCAGAAAAACTGAAAGAAGAAAATATAGATATAAAGTATCTTTATGGAACTATGTCTGGTAAAGGAGAAAATACTACACTTGTTTTCTCTTCTAATGACAATGAAAAGGCAATTGAGGTATTAAAATATATATTATCTCTTTCCGAATGGGGCAGATAATATAACTTCATCAAGTGATTTTTTAGAAGGATTTGGTGTAGAACCTTCAGGATAACCTATGGATATTAAACTCACCAGTTTATAGCCAGCAGGGACATTTAACAATTTTCTTATCTCTTCTGCGTACGGCTTTTTATCCCCTGCCACCCAGCAACTTCCAAGTCCATATGCCTTTGCTGCAAGAAGTATATATGTGGTAGCAGCAGAACCATCTTCAAGATAGTACTTTGTATCCTCACAAAAGACAGATATACATAACGGTGCATCTGCTATAAATTTTCCGTAGTCGCATATACCCGCTATTTTCTTTCTTAAGGTACTATCAGTAATAACCACAAACTTCCAGGGTTGTAAATTTCTACCAGTTGGAGCAAATCGTGCACAATCAATAATATCTTTAATTACATCTTCAGGTACTTCTTTTTCCTGATATCTTCTTACGCTTCTCCGTTCTTTTAAAACCTTTAATACTTCTGATATCCTTCCCATAATTTTTCTTCCTCCCTTTACAGAGAAGATAAATACTCTGTCTGTTATCTACCCGTTTCATATTTTAATATTCTATACCCTTCCTTGCTTTAATTTCAGGAAATGGATGTTTTACCTTTTTCATCTCGGTAATAATATCTGCCTTTTCCATTATTTTGTCAGTTATATATCTTCCTGTAAGAACTATCTCAGAATTCCTATCCTTATCTTCAATCAGATGAAAAAGATTTTTCTCATCTAAAAACCCATCACGGATAGCAATTAGAATTTCATCAAGAACTATTACATCATAGTGTTTTTTTTTAATATTATTTAACACATCCCTCAACCATATTCTCCTGAAATTCTCCTTATATTTTTTCAACTCATCTTCTGACATATATTGAAACGCAGGATGGTAAGGTGCAGGGATATATATATCTATATTCCTTATATCCTTCATTATTTTAATCTCCCCAGAAGTCGGCTTTTTAAAAAACTGAAAAAACCCTACTTTTAAACCTGCGCCCGCAGCTCTTATAGCCAGACCTACTGCTGCTGTCGTCTTTCCTTTCCCTTCGCCTGTATATACCTGAACCAGTCCTTTCTCTAACATTTCTCCTTCTCACTTTTAAAGAATAACCGGACTTCCTGTCTCTGCTGATTTATATATTCCTTCAATTATTTTAACCACAGAGATAATTTCTTTTTTCTTCGTAATTGGCTCTTTCCTTTTTCTTACACATTCAATAAAATGTTCCACCTCTTCATAGTACATATCAGAAACAGGAAGTTGTGGAATTATATCAGTCAGAATTCCATTGTTTTCAGAGAATATCCTTACAGGATTTTTGGACTCCTGTGGGTCGGGCATCTGAACACCTGCCTTTGTCCCGAATAAACTTGCTTTTATTCCAGTTTCAGAATTACCAGCCCAACTTGCTTCAATAAATAATGTAGCCCCATTAGATAGTTTTACAAAACCACAGGCAAGGTCCTCCACATCTATCTTCCCTGTTGTTTTATCTCCTATCCTTGTCTCCAGAGGTGGCCATCCACCATCTACCGCTTTATCCTTGAACTTTTCATATTTTGAGCCGATAATCATTTCAGGTTCTGGTGCATCTACAAGATAAATAACAAAGTCAAGAATGTGAACACCAATATCCATCATTGGACCACCGCCGGCAAGCTTTTTATCTGTAAACCAGGTTCCTAAACCAGGGATACCACGTCTTCTGAGACACCCTGCCTTTATATAGTAAATCTCTCCTAATTCTCCTTTATCTATCATTGTCTTTAAAACCTTTGCCTCTCCTGAAAACCTTCTGGGAAAAGCAGCCATAAATATTCTGTTTGTCTGTTCAGCAACCTTGAATATTTTCTCGGCTTCTTCTGATGTAAGGCAGACAGGTTTTTCACAGAGGACATCCTTACCGGATTCCATTGCTTTTATGGATTGCTGTGCATGAAAAACATTGGGAGAGGAAATAACAACAGCATCTATATCTGCTTCAATTAATTTCTCCCATTCAGTAAAGGTGTTTTTTATATCAAACTTTTCTCCGACATATTTCACCTTTTCTTTGTTTATATCTGCCACCGCTGTAATTTCAACATCTTTAATTTTTTTCAGGGAGGGGATATGTGCTGCCTGTACTATCCCCCCTGCTCCTATAAGCCCTATTTTTATTTTTTTCATATGAACTCCTTTTTTATAAATTATAATTTTTTCCCTATTACTTTAACTACAGGAAATATATCTTTCATAAGGCGGGCGAACATTTCAAGGCTCAGTGATTGAAATCCATCTGATAGTGCCTCTTCTGGTTTAGGATGGACCTCTATCATTAAGCCATCTGCCCCTGCTGCAATGGATGCCTTACTCATCGGGATTACCAGGTCTCGCCTTCCTGTGCCATGGCTGGGGTCCACAAATACAGGTAGATGTGTCTCTTTCTTCAAAACAGCAACAGCAGAAAGGTCAAGGGTATTCCTTGTAAATGTAGAATCAAATGACCTTATACCCCTCTCACACAAGATAACCTTTCTATTTCCTTCTTTAAGAATATATTCTGCACAGTTAAGAAACTCATTTATTGTCGCAGAAAAAGCCCTTTTTAAAAGCACAGGTTTATCCACCTGTCCCACTTTTTGTAAGAGCCGGTAATTAAACATATTTCTTGCACCTATTTGAAGGATATCTGCAACTTCCATAGTTCCATCAACATCTTCAGGGGAAAGGACTTCTGTTATAACAGCCAGCCCCGTTTGTTCTTTTACATCCTTTAATATCTTTAATCCTTCAAAACCAAGTCCTGAAAAAGAATATGGAGAAGTCCTTGGCTTAAAAGCCCCTCCTCTGAGAATTTTACCACCACACCTCTTTATAAATTCAGCGGTCTTTAAAAGTTGTGCCTTACTTTCTACAGAACAGGGACCAGCAATAATAGTTAAGGTATTCCTTCCTATCTCTACATTACCTACTTTTATTAATGTATCTGCGGGATGGAATTCTCTGCTCGCTAATTTATATTCTTTCAGTATGCTTATTACCTCTGCTACTCCAGGAAGAATCTTAAATGTTTCATCAGAGATACCCCTTGTATCGCCTATAATCCCTATTATTGTTTTCTCTGCTCCCTTGCTTATATGTACGTTAAATCCTAAATTTTTTACTTTTTTTATCACATTATCTATCTGCTTTTTTGTCGCAGATGAACTCATTATAAGTATATCAGCCATATTAACCTCCGAATTTTATTACTGCTAAACATTTTTCCCCGCTACTGGATAAGAACCAAGTATTTTAAGAAAAACACTTTCTTTTTCTATCTTCTTAAGTGTGTTTTTCACATTGATATCATCTTTATGTCCAATAAAATCAAAAAAGAATATATAGTCCCACGCCTTTTTCTTACTAGGCCTTGACTCAATTCTTGTAAGATTGATATTGCTTTTTTTAAAGTGTAAAAGAATATCGTGAAGTGCGCCAACCCTATCTTTGATTGATACAAGTATGGATGTTTTATCCTTTCCTGTCTTCCCTGAAAAACTTTTTCCTATCACCAGGAACCTCGTGATATTCTCCCATGAATCTTCTATTCTTTCAGCGAGAACTCCTATATCATAAATATCTGCGGCGATGAGTGAACCGATAGCCGCAGCATTCTTCTCTCTTTTTGCCATCTTTACTGCTTTGGTTGTGCTTTCCGTTTCTATCAATTTTGTCTCCGGCAGGTTTTCCATAATCCAGTTCCAACACTGGCCTATTGCCTGAGAATGTGAAAAAATCTTTTTAATAGATGACAGGGACTTTTCTTTTGAAAGGAGGTAGTGATGAACATCAAGAAGTATTTCCGCAGTTATATTTAAACTGCTTTCCACAAACATATCAAGTGTATGGGTCACCACTCCTTCCATAGAGTTCTCTATGGGTACAACACCGTAATCAGCCCTATCTTTTTCAACCTCTCTGAATATATTATCTATGGTTTTACATGGAATAAACTCACCTTTATCTCCGAATTTCTTAAGCGCTGCCTGATGTGTAAATGTTCCTTCTGGTCCAAGATATGCTATCTTTAAAGGTCTGAACATTCCCCTGTATATCTTAAATATGGCACCCATAATAGATTCAATGTCTTTTTCTGTAAGCAGCCCTTTATTTCTACGGGAGAGTTCTTCTATTATTTTTCTTTCTCTTGAAGGGTCAAAAGGGGGAAGTTTTTTCTCTCTTTTAAGCTCGGTTATCCACTTTACCATCTCAGCTCGCCGATTAAGTAAATCCAGAATATTTCTGTCTATCTCATCTATCTTGTTTCTTATCTCATCTATACTTTTCATTTTTTATCATCTCCTTCAGAATTTTAGATACATCTTCAATTTTTACGACCACCCCACTTTTAACCTTCCCAATATTTTGAACAAGGACAAATCTGAGATTACCCTGTCTTACTTTTTTATCATATCTGAGATAGTTGAAAATTTTATCTATTGTAATAGATGAAAAATTAAAAGGGAGTCCATATTTTTGCAGAACTCCTTTTACTGTAAAGTATACATCCTTCCTGCAAAAACCTAACTTCCAGGAAATATAGGTCTCCGCCGCCATACCTAAGGATATACTCTCTCCGTGCGAAAATTTTGAAAGATGAGAAATCTCAATAGCATGTCCGAGTGTATGTCCAAAATTTAAAATCTCCCGCAATCCTTTTTTCTCCTTCTCATCTTTTTCTACTACATCTTTTTTGATTTTAATACTCTCTTCAATAAGAAATGGAAGGTGTTTCTTCATCTCATCTACTGGCTTATCTACAAAAATGTCAAATATCTTTTTGCTTTTTATTATCCCATATTTTATTATTTCTGCAATTCCCTGTTTTTTCTCTCTTTCAGATAGGGTTAACAGTGTATTGTAGTCCATATATACAAAAGATGGCTGATAGAAACTGCCAACAAGGTTCTTTCCGAAAGTAAGGTTCACTCCTGTCTTTCCACCTATGGAGGCATCAACCTGAGCAAGAAGTGTCGTTGGAACTGCAACAAAGTTTATCCCTCTCATATATATTGAAGCGACAAAACCACCTAAATCACTTATTACTCCTCCTCCTAATGTCAAAATGGTATCATCCCTTCCCATCTTGTTTTCAGCACATTTTTTTAACATATCGCAGGCATTGTTCAATGTTTTTGCTCCCTCCCCCGGACGAACAACTACATCAATAACTTCTTTTTCTTCTCTTATAAGAGAACCTTTCATAATCTTTCCATATATAGAAAACACATTGGTATCGCTCAATATCAGAATTCTCCTGCCATATCTTTTTTCTGTCAATAACCTTCCTATATCCTTCAATGGATACCCGAGATAAATAAAATAATGGCTATCCTTAAGATTTACCTTGACTTTTTTCATAGTTTTAATTATATCCCAAAACTTGAATATTCACAAGAAACACTGAAAATGTTATAATCTGTAATAGGTAAGTTTTCATAAAAGGAGCCAACCGTACCCTGTAATGGTGCAATGGTGCAACCCACCACTAAAGAGTTGGTGGATAGGTTCATTGCACAATGTAGCGGTGTGATTTAGCACACGATTCGTGTCATAATGCCCCCGCTACAAGTTCTACGAAAACAAACAATCTGGGTTATGGATATAATTGTTAAAAACACAAAAAAATTGCAAGGAGAAGTAACAATACCTGGGTCAAAGTCACATACTATAAGAGGGGTTGTAATAGGTACCCTTGCTGAAGGGACAACAAAACTTATAAACCCTTTAATATCAGAAGATACCCTTGCATCTGTACAGGGATGCAGAGATTTAGGAGCAAAAATAGATACATCAGGGAGAAACTGGATAATTGAAGGGACAGGAGGGAAACTCCGCAAGCCGGAAGAGCCACTTAATTTAGCAAATTCAGGCACATCGTTAAATCTTCTTATAGGAGTATCTTCTCTCGGCAACTTTGATGTTATCCTTGACGGAGATGAATCTTTGAGGACAAGGCCTGTGCAACCATTGCTGGATGCATTAAATCAACTTGGTGCTTCTGGCATATCACTGATGGGTAATGGTAAGCCACCTGTAAAAATAAAAGGAGAAATTAAAGGGGGAAAAACAGAGGTAAATGGAATAAGTTCTCAGTTTGTATCATCTTTATTGATTTCTACTCCACTTGCAAAAGGAGATACAGAGATAAGAGTGATTAATATCCATGAGGTTCCATATATAGAGATGACTTTGAGGTGGCTTGATGATAGAGGTATTGTATATGAGAGAAACTGTGATTATACCTATTTTAAAGTAAAAGGAAATCAGCGGTATAATGCCTTTGAAAAAGTAATTCCGGCTGACTGGAGTTCTGCAACCTTCTTTCTTGTAGCAGGCGCCATAATAAAAGATTCAGATATTCTCTTGAAAGGACTGGATGTTAACGATGTTCAGGGTGACAAGATGGTAATGGAATATCTCAAAAAGATGGGAGCAGATATAAGAATAGAAAAAGATGGGATTCGGATTAAAGGGAGTAGATTAAAAGGAGCAGAACTGAACCTGAATAACACCCCTGATGCATTACCTGCTATGGCGGTCTGTGGATGTTTTGCTGAAGGAACTACAAAGATATACAATGTTGCACATGCAAGAATAAAAGAGACGGACAGGATAAAGGTTATGACAGAAGAACTATCCAGGATGGGTGCAAGAATAGAAGAAAAAACGGATGGGTTGATAATTCATAACAGTAATTTAAAAGGGAATAAACTTAATGGACACTATGACCACAGGGTAGTAATGGCTCTGTCTCTTGCAGGTCTTATTGCTACAGGAACCACAAAGATTACTACTGCAGAAGCAGTAAGTGTAACCTTTCCCAATTTTATTGAGTTAATGAGAAAAATAGGCGCTAATATAAACAAGGAGGGATAGTATGTTAGGAAATAGTTTTGGTAGGATATTCCGTATTACAACCTGTGGAGAATCATATGGAATAGGAAAGGGTTCAGGACTTGCTGTAATAGTTGATGGGGTACCCCCTGGACTGAAAATTACAAGAGAAATAATACAGGAAGAGTTAGACAAAAGAAAACCTGGAAAAGGCAAACTTAATAGCCCAAGAAAAGAGACAGACCAGTGTGAAATTTTTGCAGGTATAGGACAGGACGGAGTAACCACAGGGGCCCCTCTTGGAATAATTATCTATAATGTTGATACACAGAAGATACATATTGACCAGTACAGGGAGTATAAAGATATATTCAGACCAGGACATGCCACCTACCCTTTCTTTCTGAAATATGGCGAGGCACAGGATTGGTGTGGTGCAGGAAGGGCTTCAGGCAGGGAAACAGTAGCAAGGGTAGCAGGTGGAGCGGTGGCAAAATTTATTCTTAAAAGGGAGAAAATAGAAGTCATAGCATATACAAAAGAGTGTATGGGTATTAAAGCAAGGGATATGAAATGGGAAGAGATTAAGAAAAATTATAGAAAAAACGAGATTAACTGCCCTGACCTTGAAGCAGCGGGAAAAATGGAAAAGAGAGTACTTGAAATAAAAGAAGAAGGGGATACAGCGGGAGGCATCATTGAGCTTATTATCCATAATGTTCCTGCCGGCTTAGGAGAGCCGGTTTTTGATAAGATGGGTGCTTTACTTGCGCATGCAATATGCAGTATAGGGGCAGTGAAAGGGATAGAGTTTGGTGCGGGCTTTAAAGTCGGTAATATGAAGGGGTCAGAAAATAACGACCAACCATATATAACTAAAGATGGGAAGATACGGTTCAGGACAAATAATGCAGGAGGGCTTTTAGGAGGAATTACAAATGGAGAGGATATTATAGCAAGAGTAGCAGTAAAACCCACTCCTACTATTTCCATAGAGCAGATATCTATAAATATGAAGACAATGAAGGAAGTAAAATTAAAACCCATCACAAGAAGAGACCCAACACTTGTAGGAAGGATATATGCAGTTGTTGAGGCAATGGCTGCTATTGCTGTATTAGATGCTCTATATCTTGCCAGGGCATATGACTCCCTTGCAAAACTGGATAGAAAGTGGATGGAGTTAAAAGATAATTATTGAAACTCTTTGGTTTAATTATGCACGTGGATGAAACTTTTTATAAAGTGCCTGTATATGCTTTCTATTCGTATGTGTGTATATCTCTGTAGTAGCAAGTGTTTTATGTCCGAGTAGTTGCTGAACAACCCTTAAATCCAGTCCGCCTTCAAGTAGATGTGTTGCGAATGAATGCCTGAAAGTATGAGGGGTTATCCTTTTTTCTGAAGGCAGATATACAGAAATCTTCTTTATGAGCTTCCATATACTCTGTCTGGATATCCTCCTGCCACTTCTATTAGGAAACAACCAGATGGATTTAGCAATCTTATCTTCTGTTCGTGCCTCAAGGTAATTCTTTATAGCAGAGATGGTATGTCTGTTAATAAATACCAACCGTTCTCTGTTCCCCTTTCCTTTAATCTTCACATATTCTTTTTCAAAATTTATATCCTCTAACTTTATACCTGTCACTTCAGATACACGCAATCCTGCTCCGTATATGAGTTCAATAATAGCTAAATTCCGCAGTTTATCTCGGCCTGATATATTCTTTATCAAGGCATCTATTTCTTCTCTACTTAATACATCAGGTAATAACCTCTCAATCTTTGGGGATTCAACATCAGGGACATCAGAGCCCTTTACTATCCCTTGGACTGCCATAAACCTGTAAAGATTTCTTACAGCAGAAAGAGCTCTGATAATAGATGATGAAGAAAGCCCTCTTTTCTTAAGAAATAGGATATATCCTGTGATTTTTTCACTGTCTATTTCTTGAAGTTTATATTTGTTAAGATGCAAAAATTCCCCGAACTTTTCAAGGTCTGTCCTGTATGAAACAACAGTATTTTTTGAAAGATTACGTTCAATCTCTATATGCTTGAGAAAATACTCTAAAATTTCATTATAGGTCATCTATTCTCCAATAAGTTTTTTGAATTCTTCTTCTCCAATAATTTTCACTCCAAGTGCTTTTGCCCTGTCAAGTTTTGAACCGGGTTCTTTCCCACATAGTAGGTAGTCAGTTTTACCAGAAACCGTTTCTGTTACCTTTCCACCATGTCTTTTTATTAGGTTTGTTATCCCATCTCTGGTATATCCATTAAGTATGCCTGTAATAACAAATGTAAGCCCTGCGAGTTTATTGCTTCTTCCAAAGACCTCTTCTCTTTCTGTTTTGACCCCTGCCCTTTTTAACTTTTTAATAACATCTAAATTTTCTTGATTATTGAAGAAGTCAACTATACTCTGTGCAACTACAGGCCCTATCTCCTTTATATCCGAAAGGGTTTCAATATCTGCTCTTGCAAGTTCATCAATAGAACTAAAATTTTCAGCAAGGACTTCACTTGTATGTACACCTATATGTCTTATGCCAAGTGCAAATATAAGGTTTGCAAATGACCTCGTTTTACTTTTCTCAATAGCACTTAGAAGATTTTTTACTGACTTTTCTCCCATCCGTTCAAGGCCAATTAGTTTTTCGTATGTAATCTCTTCGTAAATATCCCCGTAGTCAGAAATAATCCCTTTATCTACAAGGATATTAACCCACTTTTCACCAAGCCCTTCTATATCCATAGCATCTCTTGAAGTAAAGTGTATAATCCTTTCTTTTACCTGGGCAGGACACCTAACATTTGGACATCTTATAGCGACCTCTTCTTCATCTTTTACAACTCTACTGTGGCATACAGGACATCTTTCAGGGACAGGGATATCTTTCTCTGTTCCGTTTCTTTTCTCCTGTATTGCCTTTACTATCTTAGGTATAATCTCTCCGCTCTTTTCCACAAACACCCTATCCCCAATTTTGATACCCAGCCGTTTTACTTCATCAAAATTATGGAGTGTTGCCCTTGAAACAGTAGTCCCGCTGAGTTGAACCGGCTCAAGAACCGCAACAGGTGTAAGTGTCCCTGTTCTTCCTACCTGGACTATAACATCTTTAAGCGTGGTCTCTGCCTGCTCGGCAGGAAATTTATATGCTACAGCCCATCTTGGTGATTTTGAGGTAGTTCCCAATCTCTCCTGCAAAGAGAGGGAGTTTACCTTTATTACCATCCCGTCAATGTTATATGGCAGATGGATTCGTTTTTCCTTCCATTCATTACAATATGCAATTACCTCTTTTATATCTTTTGCTAATTTTCTGTAAGGATTTACAGGAAAACCAAGTGTCTTCAAAAATTCAAGGGTTTCCCAGTGTGTTGTGAATTTTTTCAGGATACCCTGATATACAAAAAGTTGAAGGTTTCTCTTTGCAACTGTTTCAGGGTCAAGAAGTTTTAAAGACCCTGCTGTAGCATTTCTTGGATTTGCAAACAATACCTCACCGGTTCTTTTTCTCTCTTCATTTATCTTCTCGAAGGAGTCCTTCCTCATATATACCTCTCCGCGGACTTCTATTGGTTCTTTATAAGGAATAACCATTGGCAATGTCCGTAACGTCTTGAGGTTTTCCGTTATATCATCTCCTGTCCAGCCATCCCCCCTGCTCGCTCCTCTTACAAATACACCATCTTGGTATATAAGCGAGACAGCAACACCATCATACTTAAGTTCTACAACATATTCTATATCTGCAATCTCTGCTCCCCTTTTAATCCTCTTATCAAACTCAATAAGTTCCTCCTCTGAGTATGTATTATCCATACTTAACATAGGAATTCTATGGGAGACAGTAGTAAACTCTTTTAGTGGCTGGCCACCTATATGTAATGTAGGGGAATCAGGTCTTCTGTATTCAGGATACTTCTTCTCTAATTCCACAAGTTCATGGTAGAGTTTATCATATTCATAGTCAGTTACCACAGGGTTGTTTTCCACATAATACATATAGTTATAATAGTTAAGTTGCCTTACAAGTTCATCAATCCTTTCTTTTACCTTATTCTTCTCCATATTTAAAATTATACCTTCCTGAAATAAAATTGACAAAAAAGCACATATATGCTTAAATGCTCCATATGGAACATATGGAAAGAAAAGAGTTGGGACAGTTATTGATAGAAAAAGGGGTTATTACGCAAGAACAACTGGAAGAGGCACTTCTTAAGCAGGAGGTAGAAAAAAAATTTCTTGGCGAGATTTTGATTGAAAATCATCTTGTTACAAAAGAACAGATATTAGAATGTCTCACTGAACAGAAAAAAGCGGACTTTGTTGACCTGTCAAAGGTTAAAAGGATAAAAGAAGATATTGTCCATCTCATCCCTGAAAATATCGCAAGGAGATATACAGTTCTGGCAATTACACTTGAGGAGGATAGATTGGTTATTGCTATGTCTGACCCCACAGATATAGTAGCGATAGATACAGTGAGACGTATTACTGAAAAAAGAATAAAGGTCGTCAGGGCTGAAAATGCACAGATACAGGAATATATTGATAAGTACTACAGGGAAACAACAGACCTTTCCCGCACCACATCTGAACTTGAAGATACAGGAACAACAAATGAGGTTGTGGATGTTGAGCAGTTAAGAGTAGCAGCAGAAGACGCACCTATAGTAAAATTTGTAAATTCTCTTTTCATTGAAGCAGTTGAAAAGAGAGCGACTGATATACACCTTGAACCGCAGGAAGAAAAAATATCTCTTCGTTTTAGGATAGATGGCGTTTTACATCATATGCCACCACCTCCAAGGGGCGCCTATCCCGGAATTGTGACACGACTAAAGATACTTTCAAACCTTGATATAGGAGAAAGAAGGTTACCCCAAGATGGAAGAACAAAATTCAGGATAGGTCCGAGGGATATTGATATCAGGGTTTCAACCCTGCCGACAATATATGGAGAAAAACTCGTACTACGACTTTTAGATAGACAGTCCCTTGTTAAACCACTTGATGTACTTGGATTTGAGCCGGAAGAAGAGCGCCTTTATAAAGAAGGGTTAAAGAAGCCCTATGGTATGATAATAGTTACAGGACCGACTGGTTCAGGAAAAACCACAACATTATACTCAGGACTTAATTTTATCAATACACCCGAAAAAAATATCATAACCATTGAAGACCCTGTAGAATATGAACTCTCTGGAATTAATCAGGTCCAGATTAAACCCAAGATAGGACTTACATTTGCTGAGATATTAAAAAGGATTTTGAGACAGGACCCTGATATTATTATGGTAGGAGAGATAAGAGACCTTGAAACCGCACAGATAGGTATACAGGCAGCACTTACAGGACATCTTGTTATAAGTACACTTCATACTAACGATACCATCTCAACGATTGCACGGCTAAACTATATGGGGGTTCCAAACTATCTCATAGTTGACGCGCTCCACCTACTAATAGCACAACGTCTTGTAAGGAAAATATGCAAAAACTGTATTCAGGAAGACAGAGAAGGTAAAGAAATTCTTAAAGGAATGGGGATTGAAATTAAAGGAAATGTATATAAAGGAAAGGGCTGTAGTGAATGTAATTCTACAGGATATCGTGGTATGATAGCCATCTTTGAGGTATTGAATTTGAATATCTCTGAAATTAAAAAACATATACTTAGTGGTGGCGATGAAGAGAGTTTAAGAGAAATCTGTATAAAATATGGATTTTCTCCCCTAAGGGATGTAGCGATGAAAAAGGTTTTTAATGGTATAACAACTGTGGAAGAAGTTTTAAGTAAGACACTGGTATAAAAAATGCCAAGGTATCAATATATAGCAAGGGATATAAACGGTCAAAAGATAGAAGGAGTGCTTGTTGCACCTTCAAACCTTGCAGTTATAACACGGATTAGAAATCAGAACCTCTTCCCTGTTGATATAAAGGTTATAGGAGAAAAAGATGTCTTATTATCAGGGAAAAAAGAAGAAAACATCAAGAAGAAAGGTAGGGTAAACCTTAAAGAACTTGCTATATTTACAAGACAGGCATCTACTATGCTTGCCGCTGGCGTTTCCATCGTTGAAACACTGGATGATTTAAGTTCACAGGCATCAAATAGACATCTTGCTTTTATTCTTAAAGAGATAAAAAAGGAGATACAGGAAGGCAGCAATTTTTCATCTTCTCTTTCAAAATATCCAAAGGTGTTTTCTCCTCTTTATATTGCTCTGGTAAGGACCGGCGAGGAAAGTGGGAATCTGGCTGAAGTACTATCTGAGATTGCATCCAATCTTGAAGACCAGATTATACATA
>JAMWCZ010000002.1:0-16478 GCA_023819225.1 Candidatus Omnitrophota bacterium | reverse complement strand
AAAGTGCGACAAGCGTTAAGTTATCCATCTGTTGTTTTTGTATTTTTTATCGCTGTGGTTTCCTTTGTATTCCTCTATCTTCTTCCTAAATTCAGAGATATCTTTCAAAGTTTTGGGGCACAACTTCCAAAGTTTACCCTTATAGTACTTGGAATAAGCCAGTTTTTTATTTCTGCTCTCCCCTTTGTCATAATCTTTTTGTTTGTCGGTCTTGTATCTTTACTATTATTTAATAAAACCCCTTCAGGTAAGGAAAAGATTGACAAAATTAAATTAAAATTTCCTGTCTTTGGACCGTTGATGCTAAAAGTGGCTCTCGCACGGTTTTCAAGTTCACTAGCAACTTTATTAACAGGTGGTGTTCCTATAATTTCAGCACTTGATATTGTTTCAAAAACATCTGGAAGCAGGGTAATAGAGAATACTGTCCTTAAAATAAGAGAAAATGTTATGAAAGGTTCTCTCGTAGGAACCGAGATGAAAAGATACAGAATCTTCCCCGTTCTTCTTACAAGGATGGTTATAGTAGGAGAAGAGACAGGAAGGATGGAAGAGATGCTCAGAAGAACTGCAAAGTTCTTCAGGGATGAGGTGGATGCGACACTGAATATTCTCGCATCTATTATTGAACCTGTTCTAATAGTAGCGCTTGGGGTGGTGGTTGGAACGGTAGTAATTGCTATATATCTACCTATCTTCAATTTAGCAGGGGCAATAAAGTAAAATAATTGACAGTGAGAAAAATTTATGATATTATTACAACTGAACAATTATTACAAAAAAGGAGGGAATTATGTGGAAGAAGGTTAGAAGGAGCAGGAAGGGTTTCACCCTTGTGGAATTGATGACCGTTGTCATCATCGTGGGTGTCCTTGCCGCGATATCCATCGCTATCTACAGGGCACAGGTGAAAAAAGCGATGGCATCAGAAGGAGCAGCACTACTTGGTTCAGTTCTTACAGCACAGAAGGTATATTATGCTGAACATAATGAATATACCGACGATACTGATGAACTGGGTGTAGATGCAGTTGGTAATAAGTACTTTACATCATACTCCATAACAGACGCTGATGCTAATGGATTTACAGCAGAGACAGAAGGAACAGGAGATGCTGATGGAATTACCGTAACTATGACTTATACCAATACAGCAGGGGCTACAATAACATATTCAGGATTATAAAAATAAAGCAGTAAAAGGAAATTTAATGAGATGGCGGATAGGAATTGATACAGGTTCTTATTACGTAAAAATAGTTGAGGGTCTTGAAAGAAATGGCAGATTGCTTATAAGAAGCATAGGATACTTTCCTGTACCATTTCCTGAATTCATAGAAAACCTGAATGAAAGAGAGCAGGATGTATTTGTAAAGGGACTGAAAGATTTTTTAAGAGAACATAAAGTCACAACAAAAAGAGGTATTTTAAGTATAGGGGGCTCTGGAGTAATCATACACTATTTTAATATACCTGAACTACCAGAAAAAGAGATTAACTCCGCTGTGCAACTTGAGATGATGCAGGTTGTTCCCGGTGGTATAAAAAACCTTGAATATGACTATACTATGCTTCCGGGGAAAAACAACAGAAAAACAGTTCTTTTTGTGGGCTATCCCAAAGAGAAATGTGAATTCCTCATCTCAACAATGCAGATGGCTGGAATTAAACCCCTTATTATGGACCATAGCGGTCTTGCTGTTTTGAATAGTTTTAAATTTCTCCATAAAAAAGTTGAAGAGACAATATTTATCCTTAATGTCGGTTATAAAACTTCCAACCTCGTTCTTACAGAAAATGACGGATTTGTTCTCGTAAGAGATATCCCATTTGGAAGTAAAAATATCACGGATACCGTTGCATCAAATAGAAAAATCTCCTCTGAAGAAGCAGAAATCTATGGTAAAAAAGAAGAAAACAAAAATGAAGTAAAAAAGATAATCTCTGAAGATATTTCGGAACTTCTTGTTGAAGTAAGGGCAAGTATGGAATATTTCAAAAACAGAACAGGGAAACTACCACAGAAATTATTTCTTACAGGTGGTGGTTCTTTATTTCCAGGGCTATGTGATACCTTTGAAAAAGAGGTTAATATAAATGCGAATGTATGGAATCCACTTGAAGAGATAGATACAGAAAGCCCTATACCTGTTGACTTAAAAAATAAAGGGGTCTTGTTTGCTGTCTCTCTCGGTCTTGTATTAAGAGAAATAAAATGATTGAAATTAACATAATAAAAACACGTCTTGAAAAATTCAGAAGGAAGCGTATGGCTTTTAATTTTTTCTCCATATATTTTGCAGGTCTTTTATTTTTACTCTTCATTTTTTCAATGAACTTCTTAGCCAATAAGGCATATATATCAAAAATAAAAAGAGAGATAAAAACTATTGAAGATAAAATTGCCGCAGAACAGGAAAAGTTTAATTATATTAAAGAGTATGAAAACCAAACAAAGATATTATTGAAAAAGATGAATTTTTTTACTACAGCATTAAAAGAAAGAATTCTCTGGGCGCCTGTCCTTGCCTTTACAGGAGAAAAAGTGCCCCCGGGAATATGGCTTGATAGATTTGCGGTGAAGGATAAATTAGATAAAGATAAAGGTATGAATACAGTATTAATATCAGGTTATGTCCTCCCCGGGATGGTTAATGAAAGAGAGGCAATAGACAGATTTGTAAGAAGTATGAGTACCGGAACTATATTTGGAGAAGTTTCACTTAAAGAAGTCAAAAAAATAATCCAGAATGATAAAGAGGTTATTGCATTTCATATGGAGTGCATATTAAAACAGAAAAGGGGTACAGATAATGCCAGTGATGTCTCTGATTAAAAGACATTTTGTCTGGATGATTATATCTTATATCATAATAGGTATTGTGTTGTATATATTTTTGTTAAGCCCCCAAAAAAAGGTTATAAAGGATTTTCAGAAGGAAAAAGATGAAATAGAATATACCTATATGAAGGTAACAACATCCCCTTCTTTTCTGAAATCACTTAATGAGGCAGTAGTGACAGCAACACTTAAAACAGATGATTTTCTATGGCTGGATAGAGATATTGACAGAGGACTTTCTTTATATAACTATCTTTATACTCTTTCCCAAAAAAGCAATATAGAACTTCTTGAAGTAAAGACAGAAGAAAAAACATCTGCATCTTCCAAAAAAACTAAGGAAGAAAAGTTATATTATAGGTGGAAGGTTAAACTCACAGGCAGTTTTCCCGATATTATATCTTTTGTAGAAAAAATAGAAAATAGCAGAAAATTTCTTATAATCAAAGAGATTTATATAGGTAGGGGCCAAGGTTCTGACAGAGGATTAATATATGAATTGACGCTTTTAGGACTTAAAAATACTTCAGGTGGTGATGAAGAAAATGACAAGACCCAATAAATTAAAAGTGAATATGGCTTTTATAGTATGCTTTCTTCTATTGATATGGACATCTTTTCTTCTAGGGTCAGGTCCTGTGAATAAATCGGCTAAACAGAAGGTATCAAGTATTGATGTGGACAAGATTGAGAGTGATATTCAGAAATTAAGAAAGAAAATAGAAGAGATTGAAAGCAATACAGAAAGTTCTGGCGTTAGATTAAAAAGAGACCCTTTTGCTACACTGATTATTACTGAAAAACGCTCTCCAATAATAAGAGAAGATGAAAAAGAAAATGCCTTACCTGATATTACACTCTTCGGAATTGTATCAGATAGAAACACATCTTTAGCCATTATAGGTGATGAGGTAAAAAGAGAAGGGGAGTTTATAGGTGAGTTTGAGATATATAAAATAATGGAAGAAAATGTTTTGATTAAATATAGGGATAAAATATTCCCTGTATATATAAAACAATAAAGGAGATGTAAAAATGGATAGAGACAAACATTTAAAGATATTTATTCTTCTTGTACTCTTACCGCTTTTTGCCTTAACACTGATGGCAAAAGGAATTACGGTTACATATAACCAGGCAAAGTTAGGGCTTGTCCTTCAAAGTTTAAGTAAGATGACAGGTATTAAACTTATAACAAGTGCTGAACTTGCTGAAAAACCAATCAGTGCATATCTTGAAGATGTATCAGGGGAAGAAGCAATTGACTCAATACTTAAAGCAAACGGACTTTTCAGGGAAAAGATTCCGGGAACAGAAATCTACATTGTAAAGGTATCAGGAGAAACTGTCTCCACTTTAAGAAGTGAGACATTCTTCCTTCAGTATGCAAAAGCAGAAGACCTTGGAAAAATCTTAACTCCACTTATAAGCAGTAATGGGCAGATTGTTGTGGATACAAGAACCAATAGTATTACAGTAAGGGAGACACCAGAAACCCTTGGAGAAATAAAAAATATAGTAACATCTCTTGATAAAACCATATCGCAGGTGGCAATAGAAGCAATCCTTGTTGAACTTACCACAGATAGTTTGAAAAATTTAGGTATCAGATGGAACATAGAAGGTAGATGGTTTGGGCCGCAGATAGATACATCATTCCCCTGGGAAGAAAGTTATTCAAGAGAGATAGTAAGTCCAAGAAGAGGAACTATGACCACAGCAACACAGGCACCACAGTTCACACTTGGGACACTCTCCTTCGCTGAACTTACTGCAAACCTGAAAATCCTTGAGGATAAGGGGGAGGCAAATATACTTGCAAATCCACGAATCACAACACTGAATGACTCACCTGCAACAATAAAAATTACAAAAAATATGGCTGTTGCCCCTAAAATTACAGAAACAATAGAAGCAGGAAGAGTGGTAACTGAATATGAGTACAGGGATGTGGGTGTGAGTTTGAAAGTAGTCCCACATGTAAATGCAGAGGGTGTTATTATACTTGAGGTTGAACCAACTGTAAGTTCTGCAACTCCATCTGCCATATTTAAGGATGCTGTGGACACCAATGAAAGAACAGCAAAGACAAAGGTAATGGTAAAAAGTGGAGAGACCCTTGTTATAGGAGGACTTTTAAGGCAGGATACAACTGAGAAAAAGACAAAGGTTCCTGTGTTAGGAGACCTATTCCCATTCCTGTTCAGCAGGACTGATAAACAGAAAGGGAAGACAGACCTTGTAATGTTCCTTATTCCAAGGGTTATTACAGGGGAAGAAGCAAAGACAATAGCAGAACAGGAAAAGAAACGACTGGAAGAGAAAGAGGCAAAGGAATGAAAAGATGTAGGAGTGGATTTACATTGATGGAAGTTCTTTTAGCAACTGTAATCATAGCACTTGGTTTTATAGGTGGTTCTGTTTTCTTCTATACCAACAGAAAAAATCTATATAGTGCCCGCCTTGAAAGATATGCCACCTGGTCTGCAATAAAAAAGATAGAAGAGATTAAAGGTAGGTCTTCTTTACAGGAAGAAGAAACAACAGAAGATATTTCATTAGGTGAATATAATATCCCTGCTGAAAGAATTTTAAATATCACTGAACCTGAAGACGATGATTTAATATGGGAGATAGAGGTGAAAGTACGGTGGGGAGAGAACAAAGAGGTGTCTCTTAATACCTATCTACCAAAATGAAAGTAAAAAAGGGTGTAACGCTTATTGAATTGCTGATAGTTCTTGTTATTGTAGCAATAGGACTTGTTGCAGTAATAAGTTTTCTCTATGCATCATGGAAGGACTGGTATACAAACAAAGAGATAAAAGAACTGCAGGAAGATATGGACATAGCATCTTTAAATATAAAAGCAGTTGCTGAAGAAGCAAATTACTATGAGATACAGGATATTATTGAAGGAAGTATTCCTGAAGAAGGGAGACGGCTTTATGTAAGATATACCGAAGATGAAGAGACCATCTGGGAAAAGGATTTTTATCCTGATAGTAATAACCTTATTATGGGAGATATTAAAAATGAAAGAGAAGATGTTGTTATAAGAACCACCCTTCAGGATATAAAATTTTCTGAAGCAAGTGAAGAGGATACAACATTGACAGATATTGTAAAGGTAGACATAAAGGTTTATAAATCGGGAAGGATACTTGAAAATATATTTTATGTAAAGATGCGTAATAGATAGGATGGTGGGTGATAGTAATATGAAACACTATAAAAAAGGATTTTTGCTCCCAATGGGAGTTATATTTATATTCATTATGTTAATTGTAGGAATGGGCATCCTTTATTTAGGAACACTGGAACAATTAGATGTAAAGAGACGCCTGAACAGGGAAAAGGCATTTTACCTTGCTGAAGCAGGTGCATACAGGGCATATGCGCACATAAAACAAAACAGAAACTGGCAACCAGAAGAAGATGCCTTACCACTTGGAGATGGGACATTTTTCGTAACCCGTGAAGATGAAAGCGGCAGGATAAATATTATCTCAACAGGTAATGTAAAGGGAATAGAAGAAAAGGTTCAGTTAACACTCAGAAGAGGTAGTGGAAACTCCTGGGCACAGGGACTCTTCGGCTCAACGAGGGTTACTCTTGCAAATCATTCCAGGATATACGGTTATGATTCATCCACCGACCCTTATGGTAATAACCCCACCAATACTGCCGAGGTAGGAAGTTTATCTCTTATATCATTAGCCAACAACTCTTCTATATATGGAAATGCGTCCGTTACTTCTGATGGCAGAATTACCCTTATCAATAATTCAAATATTACCGGCAATCAGAATACCGATACGGTCTTTGATGAGCCACTTAATGACCTTCCACCTGTTGAAATTCCATCAGACCTTCTAAATGCATCTCCAGGCGGCAAACTTCTCGTAAGTGGAAATAACACTTATTCACTTCCCGGTGGAAACTACAGATATGAAGAAATAAAGACATCAAATATTTCCGTCTTAAGATTTACAGGAGACATAACAAGAATCTATGTTGAAAACAAAGTAGAGATAGAGAATAACAGTAAATGGGATATACAGGGAACCCTCATCCTTTATCTTGGGACAAATAGTACTCTTGATGTCAAGAATAATTCAAAGATAGGGATTATGCAACCAGATGGTAGTGTCCTTCCAAATCTTCCGGTTAATTTTAGGATTTATTCCGCCTCAACCAGAAATGATGCTGTAATTATGCAAAACAACTCAAATATGGCAGGGCTTCTTTATGTACCAGAGGGATGGGTACAATTATGGAACAACCGCAAATTCCTTGGTGGTATAGTAACAAAAGCACTTGACCTTTACAACAATGTTAAAGTCATTTACGACACAAATCTGATGAATCTAGATATAGAGGATGACCCGGGTGGTGGAGCTGGAACACTTAGAATTATCAGATGGACAAAGCCAAACTGGATAAACCGTTTACAGTAAATTTTCTCTATTTTAATAATATCAGATGGTTGTTAAGATGGGACTGAAGGATATCATAATAGGCATCTTCATTTTCGTTTAAAATCTCAAACAATCTATCTCTGTATAAAAATCTTCCTTCAGTATTTTTCTCTCCAAGTATACTTCCATAACTGATATGTATAATCTGCCTGATATCATCCATCCGGAATAAATCTTCTATAGATGTCTTTTCTATCTCTTTTAAATCTATTAATTCTGGTCTTGCAGATATCTCATATGAAGCAGAATTTTTCTTGAAATTTTTTATACTACATTCAAGTATCTCAAGGAAAAAAGAGAAGTCCTTAAGTGCAATAAGTTTAACCGCTTCAATCCAGGATGTTCCTGATGTTTTTATATGGATTTTATCTCCAAAGACATTCTTGAAGAGTGGATATATAGAAAGTTTGTCACTCCCTGAATGTAGTGAAATCTTATAGTCACCCATCTGTTCCCGTATTAACTGGTGTGATATAAATATACTACGGAGGCGCTCTTTGTCTCCCTTGTAGTCAATCCCTTTTTCAAAGTGTCCGGGGAATTTGAATGCAATACTATGAAACTCAACACTTCTTCTTTTTAACTCCTCAACTATAAGGATATGGACAAGGGAGGAAGTAGGAATATCTGTCTCATCAATAGAAACTTCAAAATCAAATGGTTTAGAATAACCCTTCAAAAATTTATAACATTTCTCAATATGGTCTATTGCCTCTCCGTATGTAATAACAAATTCCCGAAGATTTTTTTCATCAATATAGTGTATAGTATCTTTTATTGAATATTTCACCCCTAAATATTTTTTTTCATACTTTGAAAGATGCTTTGAAAGTATTTTTTTTTGTGCTTCTCGTGAAAGATTTAGAGGATTATATATTTTATCTGATGGGTCAATGGTAAAAAAAGTAAAACCTGCATCAGATGCCTGTTTCAGATGAATAATATCCTTTATATGGTCTGCATCTGCCCCAAAACCATCTATATAGCCCTCCTGAAAACAACCCAAAATAGCAGAATTTATAACATCTTCAAAAGTCCTCTCAGTCCTTTTTAATTCCCTAACTGATTGCTGTGCAAATAAGGGAAAAAAATCATAATTTTTAACTGATCTTATATGTCCAGGCGTGGAAATTCCAAGACGGTCTCCAAATCCAAATGACTTTTTTAGTCCTGCTGCAACTGGTTTTAAAAAGGAGAAATTTTCCAAAAGGATATTTACATTTTTAAAAGCAGAGAAAAACCTGAAATCTCTCTCTCCAAAAACTATAAACTTCTCATTATTTTTTGAGGCAAGGAAGATATATCTATCCCCTGCTCTGTTTATTGACTTTTCATATATTTTAAAATCGGGATGCGCTTTTTTAAAATCTTCTATCATTTTTTTGATATAATTTGTTTATATCTGGTACACTACCATCTTTTAATCTATAAAGCACTTCTCCTGCCTTTTCAACAACAAGCGTATCCTTTTGTTTCCTATATTTTTCTATGTCTATTTTTCGACAGTCCATATAACCCAAGTTTATCTTCTTACATATATCTTCAGATATTCCTGTTGCAAGGACTACCTCTATACGCGGCTTTTCAACACCGTTTATAAATGTCCCTATACCTTTCACATGTGTTGAATGGGCAAGGATACATCCGGAAATATCTTTAAATTTAGCCATCTGTTTTAAGAAATAGTCCCTTGTATGATAACCCACCTTTTCTATCTCTTTACCGTGGGTATGGGAGACCTCTTTTACATGAGGGGCATAAATGATAAGTGTTCCTCCATTGGCAACCACAGGTTCAAGTTTATACATACACTTACCTGCTGTCCATATGTCTTCATACATAGGTGGTGCAATAGAGAGAACTGTTCTGTAAGGTCTGTCAACATACCTTATATTTAAATGGGCGGAGAGGTCTGCTGCCTTTGCCCACGCATCTGTATCTCCACCATAGAAACCATATATATTGCCTTCACTTACCACATAACATAAAAGTGTAATTGGAATTTTTAAAAAAGATGCTGCTTTATTTAATGCCCTCCTTACAGGCGTATCTTTTGTACCATTAATTTTGGGATTCGTGATAAGTGCACCAAGCCAGTGGAACTTATGAAGAAAATCAGGTCCTGATATACCGGGGAAAAGATATTTATAACCACCAGAAAAACCTACAACCTCATGGGGAAAGACAGGACCTGATAAAATAACTTCGTCATATTCAAGGACTTTTTTGTTAATAGTAACAGGTATATCTTCTGACATCAACCCACCAGAAACTTCTTTCATATCACTGGCGGTTATAGTTCCTATATGCATCAACCCTTCGGGTTTATCCCACTCATGCTGAAAAATTTCTGTTTTTCTATAAATGGTCTTCCTATCTTTTACAGTTATATTTAAGAATGTATTTACTTTTTCTTCAGGCATTGGTGGATGTGTACCAAGCGCTATAAGAAAATCAACCTTCTTTGCATTTGCAGAAGAGAGTACTTTGTGGATATACTTAAAGATAATATCTGTCGGACCTGAACGGGTCGTATCAGGAATAACTACAAGCACCTTTTTCCCTGAAAAATCTTTTATCCCTGAAAGAACTTCCTTTATAATCTCATATAATTGTTCCGAATATATCGGCTCCGTCTTACTACCTTTTCCTCTATACATTTTTTATTTCGTTATCTCCTTTTCAGGTCTGCCTTTTATCATCCATTCTGTATGAAATTCTCTAATCTTTCCATCACTTGTAGTAATTATCTCTGGCTGATTTTCTCCACCTATCTTAAAATATCCATGTGCACCAAAGTAATCTCTTTGCAGTGCTGCAACCTGTGCGGAAAACATAATGGATGATGCAATTTGAAGAATATAATCATAGGAAGACGCCATACCAAGCACAGGGACCCCTGCCTTGTGAGATATTTCTATGAACCTACCCAACTTCCATAAATTTTTATTTACAAAGGATGAAAATCTTGGGGCAGCAAGGAGATTTGGAAGTTCTGGATTTTCCCTGTATGACTTCGTAATCTCATCAAGGAACTGTGCACGTATAATACATCCACCTCTCCATATCTTTGCGATTTCTCCAAGATTAAGATTAAAATTCCAGGTTTTTGATGCTGCCTGTAATAGTGCCAGCCCCTGTGCATAAGAAGATATCTTGGCAATATAAAGGGCGTCATGGGCTATATCTATAACCTCTTTTTTGTCTCCAGAAAATTTTTCACCAGCAGGTATTTTGAGCAATTTTGCCATTTTAAGGCGGATATCTTTATCCTGAGACATCTCCCGTGAAAAGACAGCAGATGCGATTGTTGGAATAGGAACAAGAAGTTCAAGTGCACTCTGAACTGTCCAGGTACCTGTTCCTTTCATCCTTGTTATATCTGCAACTATGTCTACAAGATACCCATCTCCTGCTTTATGTTTTTCCTTCATACTGTCTGCCGTTATCTCAATAAGATAAGAACGGAGGATATCGTTTCTACCGTTCCATTCCGCCATAATATCCGCTATTTCTCCTGAATTCATACCAAGACCTTTTTTGAAAAACCATGCACATTCACCAATCAGTTGCATATCACCATATTCAATCCCATTATGTGTTGTCTTGACAAAATGTCCAGCCCCATCAGGACCTATATATGTTACACAGGGCTCTCCATCTTCTGCTTTTGCAGAGATATCAATAAAAATCTTTTCTACAAGTTTATATGCCTCTAACTGTCCACCAGGCATAATAGCAGGACCTTTCAATGCTCCTTCCTCTCCACCGGAAACACCTGTGCCTATAAATAGTATGCCTTTCTCTTGAAGTTCTTTATTTCTTCTTATAGTATCCTTAAAAAAGGAGTTTCCTCCATCTATTATAAGGTCTCCTTTGTCAAGAAGAGGAACCAAGTTTTCAATAAACCCATCAACAGGTGCACCTTCTTTTACCATAAGCATTATCTTTCTCGGTCTTTTAAGGACATCCACAAAATTCTGAAGTTCATAAGTTGGTATAATATTTTTGCCCTTTGCCGGACCTTCAACAAAATCCTTTGTCTTTGAGCCAGTTCTGTTAAAAACAGCCACATTATAACCTTTACTTTCCATATTTAAGGCAAGGTTTTTCCCCATAACCTCCATACCGATTACACCAATATCTGCTTTTTTATTCATCTTATCCTCCCCTTTTATTGTTTCGTTCCGCCAAAAATTCTGGCTATGTTTTTGGTATTTCTATTTGTTTTTCATCGTTGTTTTGTAGCGGTGGCATTTTATGCCACGCATCGTTTGATAAACCTGCCCACCAAATCTTTAGTGGCGTGGCACACCGCTACTACATTATTGTTTTTATACACCTGCAAATGCATTAAAACCACCATCAACAGGTATAACTGTGCCTGTAACAAACCTTGATGCATCTGATGCAAGATATACAACAATACCTGCAAGGTCAGATGGTTCTCCAAACCTTCCCATAGGAGTATGTATAATAATTGTTTTTCCTCTTTCTGTTAACTCATCTTTATCATCAAGCAACAGATATCTATTCTGCTGTGTAAGAAAAAAACCTGGGGCTATAGCATTAACCCTCAATTTCTTATTATATCCCTGTGCAAGATGTACTGCAAGCCATTGAGTAAAATTACTAACCGCTGCCTTTGCTGCTGAATAACCGGGAATTTTTGTAAGTGGCCTGAAGGCATTCATTGAAGAGATATTAATAATGGAACCCCCTTCTGAATTTTTTACCATCTCTCTACCAAATATCTGAGATGGCAATATCGCACCACCATATAGATTGAGGGCAACTACCTTTTCAATACCTTCAAGAGGCAGGTCAAAAAACGATAGGGTATCAGAAGTTGTTGCCTCTTTAACATTACCACCTGCGGCATTTACAAGAATATGTACCTCTCCATTCTTCAGTATCTTGTCCGCTGTTTCTTTTATAATATCTCTTTCCATAACATTCATAAAATAACCTTCTGCTTCAATCCCTTCTTTTTTAAGTTTTTCTGCTACCTCATTATAGTTCTTTATATCACATATTGACACATTAGCCCCTGCCATTCCAAGTACCCTTGCTATCTCAGAACCAAGGATTCCTCCTCCACCTGTAATTACTGCCTTTTTACCTTCCAGTGAAAACATCTTTATCAAATATTCCATCTTTACCCCCTATAAGATTTTTTATTATTAAATTTATAGGCAGGATGCACAGATGAGATTACCTTTCTTGTATTTCCTGCCATAATCCATAAGTAATACAACTGGTGTTTCGGTGCAACACAAACAGGATGGTACCCCCTTGGTATTGTGATAACTTCATCATTCTTTATAAGGAATATGAGGTCTTCAGGATTGTTAAATATCCGTATCGCACCAAATCCTGTCTCAGGTCTTATCTTGAAAAAATAAAGTTCTTCAAATGCTGTTTCATCCGGTGGGTTATCAGTGTCATGTTTATGTGGTGGATAACTTGCCCAATTTCCAGGGTCTGTAATGGTTTCACCAACGATAAGTTTTTCAGCAGAAAAGTCCTCAGGAACTATTTCTATAATGTCTCTCAAAAACATTTCCTCCCCTACCCTTTCAATACGGATATCCCGTTTCTCAATAATCTGTGGTTTAAACCTACCTTTAGCAATACAACCTGCTATACATATCTCCCCTTTTTTAATAAACTCAATAGAATATTTTGAATAAGGAGGGAGATATACTGCAGAAGGTGGCTCTTGAAAAACATCTTCTCTTGATAGTTCTGTAAAAAATTTATCTTCTAAATAAAACTTTACACTTCCCTTCATTATTATAAAAACATTTTCTTCAGAACCTGTATTGCCATCAAACTTTTCGCCCGCAGAATTTTTTATCACTGCAAGGTTTATATGCTTCAGGTCTGAATTTTCAGGACTTACTATTTTTTGATAGCCATGAAAGTCATTTATTTTATATCTCTTTGCCATATTTTACAAAACCCTCTTTTAATAATATAATTCTCTATAACCTTTAAAAATTTTGGTTATTTTGCCAGGATTATACCCGGTGGTATTAATTATATAATTTAGTAAAGTTTTAGTCAAAAATATGTTTATCAGATTATTTTAAACTCGTAATCCCGTAATATCTTACTTTCTCTGCAGGTGATATTATACTTTCTAATAATTTCATATAAATGTCCTTCTCTGTAAATAAAATCATAGAGAGATTCAGAAACCTCTACAGATATCTTTTTCTCTGGATTTTTCACTAGATAACTCAACACTTCATTTTTAAATTTCAAGGCAGAATAATAAACATTCTTAATATATCCTCTACCATTACATTTACTGCATACATCCATAAGGATATCAGATAATCTAAAATCGGTTTTCTCTCTGCTCATTTCTACAACACCTAATTTTGATATAGATAGAATGCTGGTCTTTGCCTTATCAATTTCAAGATTTTCATTCAATGTCTTAAAAACCTTGCTTCTTTCCTTCGGGTCCTTCATATCTATAAAATCCACAACTATAAGCCCTGCAAGGTTCCTTCCTCTTATCTGTCTTGGAATTTCTTCCGCTGCTTCCATATTTGTAATGAATATCGTATCCCTGAAACTCTTCTTCTCACTACTACCTGTGTTTACATCTATAGCGGTAAGTGTCTCCCCTTCTTCTATTATCAATGAGCCCCCAGATGGAAGAAATATACGGTCTGATAGAAATCCTTCTATCTCTTTTTCAACCCCGTATTTCATAAAGAGGGGACCTTCATCATTTTTATACAATATAAGTTTCCCGTATATCTCAGGAATAAAGTGACTTACATATCTTTTAATTTCTTTATATGTTTTTTCATCATCTACAATAATCTCTTTAAATTCAGATGTGACATAGTCCCTTATTACATTTATATAAAGTGGAAGCTCCCCCCATAATAAAGAAGGAGCCCTTTTAACCTTTGCATACCGCCTTATCCTGTTCCATGTTGAAAGTAAAATCTTTATTTCTCTTACAATATACCTTTCATCTTTTCCTTCAGAAGCAGTCCTTATTATAAATCCTGTATTTCCTGTAATTCTTCTGTTAGCAATAGATAGAAGTCGTTCTCTTTCCTCCCTATCTATTATCTTTTTTGAAATGGTTCTCAGATTTGAATCCGGTATAAGGATGAGAAACCTTCCTGGCAGAGATATCTTTGTAGTAAGTTTTACACCCTGTTCTGCTGTGCCCGGCCTTGTAATCTGGACGATAATATCTTCTCCTGGCCTGTAAGGTTTCTTCATACTTTTTAATGTATGTTCCTCAACCTCATAGGACTGATAGATAGTATCTTCTTTTTCAAAAGGAAGAAAACCATTCTTCAACTCTCCAATATTGACAAAGGCAGCATTAAGCCCGGTGATAACCCTTTCTACTTTACCTTTATAGATATTGCCGACCGATAATACATCCGGTCTATTCACAAAAAGATACTCTATATGGTTATCACTTGTAATTGCTGCACGGTTTAGAAAACATTCCCTGTTTATCAATAATCTAAATTTTTCTTTCACTGTATCCTCCTCTTAACTTCAAAATTCAAAAGGCAAAAGTTAGTATCTACTTCTCACTTCTACCGTCTCCCTTCTCCCGCCTTTCTAAACAACGTGAGATGTGAAATGTGAGATGTAAAAACTCCTACCTACTTCCTACTATCTACTACAATATCTCCCTTGTTATACTTTCTATTTTCCTTTCAAGTAATAGCCCCATCAGTTCTTTATGACTGAAACTTTTTATTTTTACTAAAATTATTAACTTTTTACCTGTAAATTCAGATATTCTACCCATCTTTTTAAAATGTTCAATATCAATATCTCCAGAAGTTTCAATTATGTATTTGGCAAATGTCTCACTACTGGTTATGGAAGGAGATGCAATGTCTATCCACCGGGCTGAAAAAAAGATTATACCTTCGGGAAGAAATTCCCTGCTTCTATCCAGAAATGACAGGGTATCTATTTCTTTTACAAGAAATATATCAAACCGTTCATTAATTCCTGTAACGCCCACAGGTAAAGGATGCCCAAAACTTATTTTAGGATGGGGGCTGAAACCTTCCGTAAATTTTAATGGTAGTTCCATCCTTCTTAATATACGTTCTATAACCCTCTGAAAATTTCTTTCAGATATGAACCGTGCTATACTTTCCTTTCTATAGAAAATCCTTAATCTGTGCATAAAAGTAATAATTTTAAGTTAAATTCTCTATTTTCTATAATTTCTATAAGTTTTTATTTTTATCTCCTCTATATTATGTAATACACCACCATATACACTGGGTTTAAGATTTTCAAATTTGTTTCTTACTGCTATCATAACTGTCGGACTTACCGTATATATCAATGGTAATTCTTCAGAAACAATCTCCTGCCACCTATCATACAATTTTTTCCTCCTGTCAGGATTTAACTCCTTAGCCCCTTCTTCAAATATAACATCAACCTTTCTTTCCCATTCGGTGATATTATTTTCATCTGGCTCTAAATTCCAGAGATGTAACTGCCCTTTTGTATGCCAGACATTTTTACCTCCATGGGGTTCTATACCCCCTGTAAGTCCTATTATAACCGCCTCCCAGTCCTTTGTAACACTGATTTTTGTTACGAGTGTATTAAATTCAACAGGAAGTAGATTAACCTTCATCCCTAATTTTTTCAGGTCATCCTGTATAATACTGGCAATCTGTATCCTTTCAAAGTTATTACTGTTTGTGAGAATTGTAAATTCAACAGGGTTTTTATCTTTATCAAAGAGAACTCCATTTGCTCTATAAAATCCTTCTTTTTTTAATATCTCTTCTGCCCTATTTATATTATATGGATACTTCTTCACAAAATGACTATAGAAAAATCCACAAGAGATATTAAGGGGGCCTTCCTGGGGCATTGCAAAGCCACCATATACATTTTTTATTATATTTTCCTTATCAATGGCATATGCAATTGCCTGCCGGAAGTTTTTATTTCTAAACCATCTCTTTTTATAATCCTGTAAAGGTGATTTTATATTCTGATTTAAGGTAATAAATTCTGAACCAAGTGATGGACCAAGTTTATATATTGTAAAGTTCTGTTCTTCCTGTAATGGCTCCAACAATGGATAGTCCTGCCCCCTTACCGGGACAATATCTATCTCTCCT
>JAMWCZ010000051.1 GCA_023819225.1 Candidatus Omnitrophota bacterium | reverse complement strand
AAAAAGTCAGGTTTTTCTGATAGGCAACTTGCTTTTATATTTAAATGTAATGAAAGAGATGTAAGAAAAAAAAGAGATAAAGAGAAAATAAAAGCCGTTTTTAAACCAGTGGATAGTGTGGCAGGGGAATATAAAGCAGAAAGGCCATACTATTATTCTACATTTGAACAGTCAGGTACAGTCCCTTATACTAAAAGGAAAAAGGTAGTGATACTTGGAGGTGGTCCTAATAGAATAGGGCAGGGTATAGAATTTGATTATTGTTGTGTCCATGCATCTTTTGCCTTAAGGGAGGAGAAATATGAAAGTATAATGGTTAACTGTAATCCTGAAACTGTAAGCACTGACTATGATACATCAGACAGGTTATACTTTGAACCCATAACTTTAGAGGATGTGTTGAATATTATAGAAAAAGAAAAGCCAGAGGGGATCATATTACAGTTTGGTGGACAGACCCCTCTTAACCTTGCGATACCTTTACAGGAGGAAGGAGTAAAAATTTTAGGGACAAGTCCTGAAGCGATAGATATTGCTGAGGATAGAGAAAAATTCAAAAATCTTATTGAGAAACTCTCATTAAGACAGCCCCCAAATGGCACAGCCACTTCATTTAAGGATGCAGAGGCAATAGCAGAACGTATCGGCTATCCTGTTCTGGTAAGGCCCTCTTATGTTTTGGGTGGAAGAGCTATGGAGATTGTTTATGATAGGACATCACTTGAAGAATTTATGCAGAAGGCAGTGGATGTTTCTTCTGAAAGGCCAGTGCTTATAGATAAGTTTCTTGAGGATGCTATAGAAGTAGATGTAGATGCTATATGTGATGGGAACCAATGTGTTATTGGCGGTATTATGGAGCACATTGAGGAAGCAGGGGTGCATTCAGGTGATAGTGCAATGGTTCTTCCTCCTTATAGTTTAGATAAAAAGATTATAGAAGAGATAAGTGAAGCAACAAAAAAACTTGCTTTTGAATTAAATATAAGGGGACTGATAAATATACAGTATGCTGTAAAAGATAGGACTGTTTATATCCTTGAGGTCAATCCTCGTGCCTCCAGAACAGTTCCCTTTGTAAGTAAAGTTATAGGTGTCCCACTTGCCAAACTTGCAACAAAAATAATGATTGGTAAGACACTGGAAGAATTAGGATTTACTAAAGAGGTTTATGTGGATTATTTTGCAGTAAAGGAGTCCGTATTTCCTTTTATAAGATTTCCAGGTGTTGATGCTGTCTTAGGTCCTGAGATGAAGTCCACAGGAGAGGTTATAGGTATGGATAAGACATTCGAGATGGCATATGCAAAGAGCCAGATAGCCGCTGGACAAAAACTTCCTCTTTCAGGTTCTGTATTTATAAGTGTTAGAGACAGAGATAAAGAGGCAATTATACCAATTGCTAAAGGATTTCAGGAACTGGGATTTAAAATTCTTGCAAGTAAGGGAACAGGAAAACTTCTTATAGAAAATGGGATAGAAACAACAATAATCCCAAAAATTTATGAGGCAGAACGTCCTAATGTGCTTGATTATATAAAAAATAACCAGATATCACTTATTATTAATACCCCTTCAGGAAAGAAGCCAAAGAAGGATATTACTTCTATAAGAAGCATTGCAGTGAGCAGAAATATTCCTCTTATAACGACAATCCCCGGTGCAAAAGCCACCCTTGTAGCTATAAAAAAATTGAAGGGAAATGAGATAACCGTGAGAAGTATTCAGGAATACCTATCAGATATATAAAATAAATGACAGGAATAATAAATTATGGGGCAGGTAATATCCGCAGTGTATGTTCATCAGTAATTGCCTGCGGGGAAAGGGTTTTTCTTATAGAAGAAGGAAATCACTTTAAAAAGGCAAACATAATTATCCTTCCCGGGGTTGGTGCCTTTGATGATGGGACGAAAGTCCTTTCTTTGAAGGGGATAATAAAACCTTTAATAGAAGAAATAAATAATGGTAAACCCTTTCTCGGAATATGTCTGGGATTACAGATGCTTTTTTCTTATAGTGAGGAAGGGGATTGTGAAGGACTTGGAATTATGAAGGGTGAGGTTAAAAAATTTACGATAAAAAATAATGAGATAAGGGTCCCTCATATGGCATGGAACAGGGTAAAACTTTTAGATATAGAAGACCCTCTTTTTTTCAATATAGGTGATAATCAATACTTCTACTTTGCCCATTCCTACTATGTAGAACCTGATGACAGTTCTGTTGTTGCAGGCAGGACAAATTACGGTATAGAATTTGCATCCTTTATAAAAAAAGATAATATAGTAGGTGTCCAGTTTCATCCTGAAAAGAGTGGAGATAATGGTATAAAGTTTTTAAAAAACTTTCTGGAGGGAAAATGGCAGCGATAAGGATTATTCCCTGTTTAGATGTAAAAGATGGCAAAGTAGTTAAAGGGGTGCATTTTGAAAATTTAAGAGAGGCAGGAGACCCTGTAGAGCATGCTTCTTTTTACAGTAAAGAGAATGCAGATGAGATTGTTTTTCTAGATATCAGCGCTACCATAGAAGGAAGGAAGACAATGGTGGATGTAGTTAAGAGGGTCTCTGAGGTTGTTTTTATACCTATGACAGTTGGTGGTGGAATAAAAAGTGTAGAGAATATAGAAGAACTTTTAAAAGCAGGGGCAGATAAAATCTCCATCAACACATCTGCAGTAAGAAATCCAGAACTTATAAAGGAAGGAGCGAAAAGGTTTGGTAGTCAGTGTATTATAGTTGCTATTGATGCCAAAAGGATAGGAAAAAGTAGATGGGAGGTTTATATAGAAAGTGGAAAAACACCTACAGGACTTGACGCAGTTGAGTGGGCAAAAAAGGTTTGGGATTTAGGTGCAGGGGAGATTTTACTCACCAGTATAGATATGGATGGAACACAAAAGGGATATGATGTGGAACTTACTAAAGCAGTAGCAGAAAGTATCAGTATCCCTGTTATTGCTTCAGGTGGTGCTGGGACTCTTGAACATATGTCAGATGTTATAATCAATGGTAAGGCAAGTGCAGTTCTTCTTGCATCTCTTCTTCACTTTAGAAAATATACCATCTCTCAAATAAAAGAATTTCTTAAAAGCAAGGGAATAGAAGTCCGTTAATTCTCGGGGTCAGGTCTTGCTTTTTGCATTTTCCCGTTTTATAATTTTTTTATGAGCAGGCCATTAAGAATAGAATTTGAAGGGGCGGTTTATCATATAACATCCAGAGGAAATGAAAAGAAAGAAATTTTTTTGGAAGATGATGATAGAACCTTATTTTTGAAAATTTTAAAGGAAGTAAAGGAAAACTTTAACTGGTTATATTATGCATATTGTTTAATGAACAACCATTATCATCTTGTTGTTGAAACACCTGAAGGGAACCTTTCCAGAGGGATGAGGTATCTAAATGGTACATACACCCAATTATATAATAAAAGACATAGCAGAACTGGTCATTTATTACAGGGTAGATATAAATCTATATTGATAGAGAAAGATAGCTATCTTCTTGAAGTTTGCAGATATGTCGTTCTAAATCCTGTAAGAGCAGGATTGACGGCTAGTCCTGAAGAATGGAAGTGGAGTAGTTACAGGGTTACGGCGGGGTATGAAAGTAATCCTGCATATTTAACAAAGGAGTGGATTCTGGGACAATTCAGTATGAATTTAACAGAAGCGAGAAATAGATATATAGAATTTGTGAAGCAAGGTATTGAGAAAAAATCTATCTGGCAAGAAGTTAAAGGACAAATATTTTTGGGTGGGAAATCTTTTATGAACAAATATGGGAGTTTGAAACAAGGAAGAGAGTATATTAGAGAAATTCCCAGAATCCAGCGATATTTGGAAAGACCATCTCTTGAGGAGATATTTTCTGAGGAGATAAGGAATAATAAAAGAGAAGTAAAGAGATGTATAATAGAAGCCATAAAAAAGTATGGATATTACCAATCAGACATAGCCAGGTTTCTAAATCTTCATTGTTCAACAATAGGCAGGATTGTTAAGAAAGAAGAAAATAATGCAAAAAGCAAGACCTGACCCCCAGAAAATTCTGGTGCTGAATGATGGAGTTAAAGGTAATCTAAATCAGGCACTCGGGATAGCGCAGGCATTTCCTTCCGCAGATATAGATATATTTGATATCCAACTGAAAGGGCCTGTATACTATCTCCCAGCAAGGAAAGGGGTATATCCTTTAGCGTCTAAATTTCTTTCTATAATGTGTATTTTAAGGTTATGGAGGTGCGGTAAGTTCTTTCTGAAAACATTATTGATAAAATCGGCTGGAATATGGAGAAAAAATTTTGATATAGTTATCTCTGCCGGTTCTATTCTTTCACCTGTTAATCTTATACTTGCGAGAACTAAAAAAGCAATCTCTGTTAATATAATGGTCCCTTCTCTTATTCCTGTTAAATTTTTTGATTTTGCTGTTATCCCCTATCATGACTTTATAAGATTGAGAAATAAAAAACTTAAAAATCTTATAGTCACATTAGGAGCACCTAACTGTATAACAGATGATATGTTAGAAAGAGAGAGAAAAAGGTTAGTAGAACTTTTAGGTATGCCTCAAGATAAAAAGGTAATAGCAGTTATTATAGGAGGAGATGACCAGAACTATACAGTGTCAGTAAGATGGACAGAAAAGTTATTTAAGTATTTAGAATTATTGGAAGAAAGTTATAATTTTATACTTACCACATCAAGAAGAACTGATGTAAAAGTAATATCTTTTATACAACAAAGGGTAAAGGAAGAAAGGGCATTTATCTATAAAGAATTTCCGGGATATTCAAATAGCACTCTTTATCCTGGTATAATTTCACTCTGTGATTATATCTTTGTAACGGAAGATAGTATCAATATGGTTTCGGAAGCAGCAAGTTGTGGTGTTCCTGTTTTTATACTCGGTGTTGAGAGAAAGAAAGAGAAAAAACTTATATTTGATAAAACCCTTGAAAAACTTGTAGAAAAAGGTTATGCTGAATATCTACCAGTAGATGAATTAGATAACTTTATTGAGAGGTTCTACAAAATAAAAGATAAAAAATTTACAAAACTCAATGAGGCAAGAGAATGTGTCCAAAAGATATTGCAAAGTATAATATAAAAAGGATACTTCTTTTATGCCCCGGATGTTTAGGTGATAATCTTCTCCTAAGTCCCTCAATTAAAAAGATAAGGGATACATTTCCGGACGCAGAGATAGATATAATTATAGGAAGACGAGCAGTTGAATTTGCTGATGGGAATCCATGGTTTTCTCATTATTATATATTCCAGGGTGGAAAAAGATTAAATAGATTGGTTAATATAATAAGATTAGTCAATAAATTCAGGTCGAAACGATATGACCTTATAATTGACTTTAAAAACTCTATCCTCCCCTTTTTCATAAAAGGCAGGTACCGTCTAACATTCTTTTTAAAAGAGTTGTTTTCGGAAAAGATATACACCCATGAGGCAGAACGACTTTTGAGTTTTATTGTTCCTTTTTTTGGTGGTACTGGGGGAGATATATCGCTTTATTTCCCTGTATCTAAAAAAGACAGAAATGATATAGAGATATTTTTGAAAACAATCGGGATAAAGCCAGCAGACACAATAGTTGTTTTTAATCCTGGAGGTAGAGAAAAAAAGAGATTGTCTGAAGAAAAATTTGCAGAGATAGGAAAAGCACTTATTAAAAGGTATGATTCCCTGAAAATTATAATTGTAGGCGCTAACTATGAAGAAAAGATTGGACAGAAGATAAAAGGATTTATTGAAAGTAATAATGTATTTAATCTTGCAGGCAAGACAACACTTAAACAACTTGCTGTACTTTTAGAAAAGGCATCTCTTATGATTACAAATGATACAGGGACACTCCATCTTGCAAGTGCTATGCACTGTCCAACAGTCGCTATATTTGGTCCCACCAGTCCTTACAGGTATGGACCAATTGGAACAAAAAATATAGTCGTCCACAGCGATATATACTGTTTCCCCTGTAATGAAAAGAGAATATGCAGAAATGACTACCTATGTATGAAACAAATTTCCCCAGAAGAAGTTATAAAGGCAGCAATGTTATTACTTGATGAGAAAGAACAACCCCTCCTTTTTGACCTATGAGAATTCTTATTATAAAAACAGGTGCATTAGGTGACATAATTAGCGCCTCTTCTTTCTTTTGCACAGTTAAAGAGAATTTTCCAGAGGATGATATATATCTTCTTACACAGGAGGTCTATAAAGAGGTTGTTGAGGCCTCCCCTGTTTTTAATAAAATTTTTCTTTTACCGAAAACACGAAAATTTTTCCATTTTTTGAGGGTATTTGTAAAGATAAGAAGATTAAAGCCAGATATAGTTCTGGATATTCAAGGAAACCTTAAGACGAATTTTTACTGCCTACTTACAGGAGGAAGGAAAAGGTATGGATATTACAGAAGAAGGGCAGGCAGAATATTCCTTACAAAAGGGATAAAAAGGAGAACCAAAAAACAGCAAGCAAAATATACCTATAAAAAACCAATCAGGTCTATCCTTGAATTACTTGGTGTTGAAAGATATGTAGAAAGAACAGAAATATGGATACCCGAAGAAAAAAGGAAAAATTTTCAGAATTTTATTAAAAAATATAAACTTGATAAAGACAAAAAATGGATAGTTTTGCATCCTCTCACCGCAGATGGGTATATAGCAAAAAGGTGGTTAAAAGAGAGATTTGCAGAACTTGCAGACAGGTTTATAGAAGATGGATATGAAGTTATCTTTATCGGTACAGGTGAACAGGAATATATAAATGATATCATCTCAAAGATGCACTTCACACCTAAAAATCTTTTAGATAAAACCGATTTTCATAACCTTTGTCTTGTAATTGAAAAGGCATCACTTGTGATAACAACTGATTCAAGCCCATTGCATATATCTGTGGCATCAGGGACAGAGGTAATTGGTATCTTTGGTTCTACGGACCCTTCTAAAATCTGTCCTGAAGGTGCGGAATATATCTATAAAAAGGTGGAATGTAGTCCTTGTTATAAAAAGGTATGTAGTGATATGAAATGTATGAAGACAATTACAGTTGAAGATGTATATAAAAAAGCAAGGGGGATGTTAAAAGAAAATGAAGATAAATATTCTCTGTTCCATTGATAAAAGGCCCAGTGGTCCAAATAGGCAATTATTGGAGTATGGGAATTATTTGTATTTAAGAGGGCATAGCATCTCTGTTATAAAACCCATCAGGAGAAGATATCCTAAGAATAAGAGAGAAGTTATTGAGATGAAACTATCAGAGATATTTCATTTTATATCAGGAAGGAGAGTTAGAACAATCAAGTATCTGCCGTGGATAGATATTAAGTGCCCGGTTAAACTTATCCCTTCTATCAATGAGAGATATATTGGACCTGCCGATATAGTATTTTTCTCTATGCAGTCCTCCCTTCCCCTGGTGGAAAAACTACCTGAAAGGTGTGGTAAAAAGGTAATGAGGGTGTGTTCTATACTTTATGCTGAAAATATCACCGCCCTCCCTGAAAATATATATATTGTTGCAATTTCATCTCTTATCAAACAGACACTTGAAAAACATTTAAATAGAGAGATATTTCTTTTGTTGAATGGAGTGAATACAAAAATCTTCAATAATTACGAAAAGAGAGAAAAACCGCAAACAATCGGAATGGTGTATTACCCTAACAATAAACATAAAGGAATGGAAGATGGATTCTGGGTTATGGAGCAAATTCACAGGAGTTATCCCTCTCTTAAATTTCAGGTGGTAGGAGAATGACAAGGTAAAGATGTCCCCTCTTTTGTAAGGTTTATTAATGGAAATAAAAAAGATAATCTGATAAATTTTTATAGAAGTACAGATATTCTTATATTTCCCAGTAAAAAAGAGGCATCTCCGAATCCACCTATGGAGGCAATGGCGTCAAGATGTACAGTTGTCACAACAGAAGTAGGAGGAATCTCTGACTATACTATACCTGGAAAGACAGCAATTGTAGTATCTCCGGGAGATAAAGAAGGACTTTTGAAAGGGGTGTTAACACTGCTTGAGAACAATGATTATTTCAGGGAAATTTCAGAGAATGGTTATAAGAAAATTCAGGAGTTCAGTATAGAAAAACAAGGAGAGAAATTAGAACAGATTCTCCTAAATATCTTAAAAAGATAGTAGTTTTTTCCAATATATAACCTTACCCTTAACTATTTTTAAAAGTTCTTCCAGAGAATTATATCCATCTTTTGTTTCTCTTGCCCAGTGTATAACAAGTGATAGTATCACCGGTCTTCTTATGGACATAATATCGTATTCCTGAATTGTTTTTGTCAGCCCGATACATCTTTGATAACTGGATAAAGGTCTGTAAGAGGGGATGTATAACGTACCTTTGAAAAATGAGGGTGTTACCTTATATCCAAGGTACCTTGTAGATTCTGGCCCACCTGTAATAATTTTGAAATACTGTGAGAGTACTTTATAGGAACGCATATCTATCCTATCAAAAGGTGGTATGAATGCAAAAGGATTTATATCAAATCTCCTGAATATCTTCAGTCCCTTTTCTACCTTTTCTTCTCTCTCTCTTTCTTTTAGTCCAACAAATTCCTGGTTCTTTTTTGGATTGTTTGTCTGATGGGAAAATCCGTGCATAGCAATATCTATTAAGGGGTGTTTTATTATTTCCACCTCTTTGTCTTCCAACAATTTAAATCTATCGTTGAAGGGATTATGTCTATCAAGGGATAGGTAAGGAGTGACCCCAAGAAGGTAAGGTGTCTCAAACTCCTCCATAAGACCGTGAAACCTTTTAAAATCATCAAGTGATTTTTCCCAGTGAGGGAAGTCATCTACCCTTATAAGAAATAAAGGATTTCCTTCTTTTTCGTTTATCCCCTTAAACTGACAGAATTTATCTCTGATGTTAAAGATATATCTGAGAAGATGAGACATCTGGAGTGTTTTATATCTTCTAAGATTATAAAGGAGTCGCCACGGAGAGACAGGAGAGATAAAGTCAAGGGAAAAGCGGAATACTTTTAGAAACTCTCCAATCTCCCTTTCACTTTCATATAACCCATTCAATATATATTTAAGAGTATAAATTTTTTCTTTCATTCTTCCCGTATGATAAAATTTACCATAAATATATATAATACCAAAATGGAGAATTCTAAAAAACCATTAATTATAGACCTTTCAGGTAAAGCAGGTGCAGGAAAGACATATGTAAAGGATAATCTTATTCAACACCTTTCATCTAAATATAGGTGCATTGACTTTTCCAGTTATATCCTTTCTGTTAATGACTTTATCACTTTTATCGTTTCAATGCCATTAAACTTTTTATGTTCTATATTGTTTGTTTTTATGTTTATTCCAAAAGGATATAAATGGTTATCTGCCTGTTTAAGATGGTGGATTAAGATGCAGATAATGATAATGAAGAGTAGAACCCTTAATGGTGATTTTGTCTTTATAGATGAAGGCCTTTTCAGGAGGATAAGTTTACTCAGGATGCATTCTTTAAGAAGAGCGCCTTTTGAAAAAACTCCACACTTTTTTAGAAAAAATTTTCTTTATCCTGATATTACTATATTTGTCACTGCTGACTATGATACCTGTGAGGCCAGAAGGATGGAAAGGGATAAAGAGACAGGAAGGTTTAAACTACCAGGGAATAAAAGGAAGGGGATATTAGTGGTAGAGGACTTAAAAAGAGATATTGTGTTTGCTGAAAAAAAGGGTATTGTAAAAGTTTTAAGATATTACAATGAAGGCGAATTTAATGTATCATTGATAGATGAGATCAAAAATATTTTGGAATATTAGTTAAGCAGATAGAAATTTGCTTAAAGTTTTTTTAAGTGATAAAGTGATAATATGGAAAAAAGTAAGGACTGGTTAAGACAGGCAGAAAAAGACCTGAGGCATGCAAAAAATTCTCTTAAATGTAAAGATTATGAGTGGACTTGTTTCTCTGCCCAGCAGACAGCAGAAAAGGCACTCAAATCGGTTTATAATAAGAAAAATATGGAAGCAAAAGGCCACTCTATATTAGGATTGTTGAAAGGGCTTGAAGAACTATATAAGATACCTGGAAGATTTTACTCTTATGCAAGGATACTTTCCAGGTATTATATAGAGACAAGGTATCCCAATGGTTTTCCTGAAGGTGCTCCTATGGACTATTTTGATAAGGAAATGGCTGAGGAGGCAATAAATGCTACAGAAGAAATACTTCAGTGGTGTAAAGGTCTTCTCAATAGATAAAGAGGAACTACTGAGTAAACTGAAGGAAATAACAAAGAGAATAAAGGATGAAGACGAAGAGGTAATGGATATCTTTCTTTATGGGTCATTTGTAAAAAATAATTATACTCCTTTAAGTGATATAGACATAGCAATTATTTTGAGCAACAGTGATAAAAATTTTATAAAAAGGCAGGATGACTTTATTGATTACTTTTCTGGTTTAGAGATGGATGTAAATATAGTTGTATATACAGACAAAGAGTTTAACAAACTTATTAAAGAAGAAAATCCTTTCGTAAAGGAAATCTTGAAAGGCAAGAAAATTTAATGTTCAAAAATGCCTAAAATTTCAATAGTAATTCCTTTATATAACAAGGTGAACTATGTAGGGAGGGCGATAGAGTCAGTTTTATTCCAGACAGTTCATGACTTTGAGGTAATAGTAGTAAATG
>JAMWCZ010000050.1 GCA_023819225.1 Candidatus Omnitrophota bacterium | reverse complement strand
TCGCTTCCTTAAAACTTGCTGATAGTGGCTTGTCTATAAAGAGGGGCTTGCCTGCCTTGATTACAGGTGTTGCCTCTTTTAGATGCCTCCTCCCATCAACACTTTCAAGAAGTACAGCATCCACCTCTTTCAAAAGTTGTTTTATTGACGAGACAATCTTTATACCCCATTTTTCAACAAGTTCCTTCTTATAACCCTCCACCCTACTATAACTTGCCTCAAGGTCTGGGCTGAATGAAGGATAACCTGCAACCACCCTGCCGCCAGGCACATGGAAAGGGTCTGTCTCATCATTAAGCAGTTTTGTAAATGCAGGCACATGGGATGTGTCAAACCCGATAATACCAATCTTCAATTCTTCCATTTCTCTCCTTTCGTTAATATTTTTTTGACTTCAGTTAATAGTTTTTCTACGATTATTTTTTCAGGATAACTTCCTATTATAATACTTTTCCTGAATAAGACAAACTTTTCTTTACCTCCTGCTATCCCTATATCTGCCTGTCTTGCCTCTCCTGGTCCATTAACACTACATCCCATCACCGCTATCTTCAAGTTCTTTATACCAGGATATTTTCTGCCCATCTCTTTTAATCCTTTTTCAACCCTGTCAAGGACACCTTTCAGATTCACCTGAACCCTTCCACAGGTAGGACAGGATATAATTTCAGGGAAAAACCTTCTTATACCTAATGCCTGGAGTATTGACCTACCAAGTTCTATCTCTTTGTGTGATGGTTCTGTAAGTGACACCCTTATGGTATCTCCAATACCTTCAAGTAAAAGCACTCCTATACCAAGGACTGACTTACTCAGAGCAAGATAACCTCTGCCTGCCTCTGTGACACCTAAATGTAAAGGATAATCCACAAGTTGAGAGATTTTTCTGTAGCAGGTAGTTGTCTCTTCTACAGAAGGGGTTTTAAGAGAGATAACAATATTGTAAAAGTCCATATCCTCAAAGAGTTTTATTGTATTTAGTGCGGAATCTACCATGCTATCAGAAAGTGCACCTTTTATCTTTACAGAGCCAGAGTTCACCCCTATCCTTATAGCAATATCTTTTTCTTTCGCTACTTTCACTATCTCTTTTATCTCCTTTTCCTTTATATTCCCTGGATTTATCCTTATCTTATCCGCACCGCTTTCCATAGCAAGTATTGCAAGTTTTTTATGGTAGTGGATATCTGCAACCATAGGAATAGATATATTTTCTTTAATTGCCTTAAGTCCTGATATATCTTCTTCATCAAGGATAGATACCCTTATAATCTCTGCACCTGCTCTTACCATCCTTTTTGCTTCAGGGATTAAACTCTTTATGTCTGCTGTAGAACACTTTGTCATCCCCTGGACAGAAACAGGTGCATCGCCCCCTATGTAGATATTACCTACCCTTATCTTTCTTGTTTTCCTTCTCATTAAGGGCACCCTTTTTGTCCCCCCTTTTTCTCCTCTCCCCTTTTTTATCCCCTCTCCTTTACCCTCTCCCCAGAGGGGAGAGGGATAGAGTGAGAGGCTTTGCCCCTTGGAGGAAAGGGATAGGGTGAGGGGCAGGGTGATAACATTAGTCCCCTATCTCTTTATAACCCTCTCCCCCAGAACCCTCAATATATCGTTATATGTCACATAGAGGGCAAGGCATATTATCAGGACAAACCCGATATATCCTGCCCACTCCAAAAACTTCTTTGAAGGGCGCCTCCTTATAATTCTTTCACCTGCAAGCCCAACAAGATGTCCACCATCCAGAACAGGGAAAGGAAGAAGATTCACTATCCCTAAATTTACACTGATAAAAGCGATGTAATACAGAAACCTGCTTGTCCCTCTCCTCGCAATATCAGCCCCCCACTGTGCAATACCTATAGGTCCTGAAAGTTGCTTGGGAGACGCCTGTCTGGTTATAAGCATCTTAATCGCTATAAAGACACCGTGAAGCATATTTACAAACTCTTTTGTTGCCCTTATAACTGCCCTACCAGGACCATACCTTTCTATCTTCTCCATAGGAGATATACCAAGAATGTATATGTCCTTATCTCCTTCCCTGTAAAGGGCAGGCATTACCTTTATTTTTTGTATATCCATACCCCTTCTTATAGTAAGCTCAACAGGAGTTGTATGTGATTTATCTATTGCCTTACGGATATTTATCAAAACATCAAACCATTCCTTACACTCAATACCATTTACCTCAAGCACCTCATCTTCCACTTTAAGTCCGGATGTTTCTGCTGGCAGTCCTTCAACAAAAGAACCAATCTTTGTGCCATCATATCCAGGCACACCTATAATAAATACAGGGACAAGTAATAGAAACGCAAGTATAAGATTACCGAGAGAGCCAGCAACTATTACCTGGCTCCTGTGGCCTGGCGACTTTCCGATGTACTCCCAGTCATTATATACATCCTTTTCAATGCTATCTTCCTCTCCTGCAAGTTTTACAAATCCACCGAAGGGAAGAAGAGAGAGTTGATAGACCGTGTCGCCCCTCTTAAAAGAAAATATCTTTGGACCAAAACCGAGAGAAAACTTCTCTACCTTTATACCCACCCTTTTTGCTGCAAGGAAATGCCCTGTCTCGTGGACAAGGATAATAACAGAAAAAAGTACCAGAATAGATATAATAGAGACAATCATTTTTTATCTCCTGCTATCTCTTTTGCCTTGTCTTTTGCCCATCTATCTAAGAGGATTATCTCCTCAACAGATATATCCTTCCTGTATTTATGATTATCCACAATCTTCTTGACAAGTGAAATTATATCTTCAAACCTTATACAACCTTTAAGAAAAAGTGATACTGCTTCCTCATTCGCACCATTAAGCACCACAGGGAAAGACCCCTTTTTTTCTATTGCTTCCCGTGCGAGTGAAAACCATATCTCTTTTCTATCCACAGGGTAAAAGTGTAGCAGCCCTGCCTTGCTAAAGTCAATATGCTGCCAGCAATAGTTATTCCTGTGAGGATAATTAAGCACAAAACTTATCGGAATCTTCATATCAGGAAAAGAAAATATCCCTTTGATTGTTCCATCTACAAGTTCTACCATTCCATGGACAATTGCTTCAGGGTGTATAAGCACATCTATCCTTTCAGATGGCAGGTTAAAGAGATAATGTGCTTCAATAATCTCAAATGCCTTATTCATCATTGTGGCTGAATCCACTGTTATCTTTTTCCCCATCTTCCATACAGGATGGGCAAGAACCTCGTCAAGAGAGGCCTCTCCCTTTTTCTCAATACCATAGAAAGGACCGCCAGATGCAGTGATATATACCTTTGATATCTCGTTTTTTTTCACCCCTCTAAGCGCCTGAAAGAGTGCATTATGCTCACTGTCTATCGGTAAAATTTTTACGCCATACTTTTTTGATAGAGAAGTTATGATATCCCCTGCCACAACAAGGACTTCTTTAGTGGCAAGTCCAATCGTCTTTTTCTTTTTTATCGCTGATATTATTGGCTTCAGTGTTTTTATGCCTGGAACAGCGCAGATAATAATATCTGCTTCTTTTAGCGTTGCTATCTCATCAAGTCCTTCTTCTCCATATAAAAAAGTTGTCCCTGGAAACTTGTGTTCAAAAAAGATATCTCTTTCTTCTATATAAACATATCTGGGAGCAAATTCCTCAATCTGACTGGCAATGACTTCAGTGTTTGTCTGACAGGCAATGCCTATTATCGTGAACCTTTTCCTATTTCTTCTCACGACCTCAAGTGTATTCTGCCCTATTGTTCCTGTGCTCCCTAATATAACGATATTTCTCATCCGGAAAGTCCCCCAAACCTCCTCTTTCTTCTCTGGTAGTCAAAAAGTGCCTTTAAAAACTCATCTTCTTTAAAGTCAGGCCAGAGGGTATGTGTAAAATATAGTTCTGCATATGCTGCCTGCCATAGCAAAAAATTACTGAGCCGTTTTTCTCCTGATGTCCTGATAATAAGGTCAGGGGCAGGTATACCTACTGTATAAAGGTTTTTTTCTATTAAATCTTCTGTAATATCTTTCTCTCCCGAAGATATAATCCTTTTCACTGCATCTGTTATCTCCTGCCTGCTGCCATAGTTTATGGCAAATATAAGGGTCAACCCTGTATTCTTAAAGGTATGCCTTTCAACACATCCCATCGTCTTTACAAGTTTTGCAGGAAGCCCATCTTTTTTTCCTATAAAAGAGACCTTTACATTGTTTTTATGTAATTGCTGCCCTTCCTTCCTCAAACGCTCCTCCATCAGATGAAAAAGAAACCTTACTTCATCCTCAGGCCTCTTCCAGTTCTCTGTTGAGAATGAATAAAGAGTAAGATACTTAACGCCATATTTTCTTGCTGCCTTTACCACGGCTCTCACTGCTTTAAGCCCTTCCCTGTGGCCTGCAATCCTTGGTAGTCCTTTTCTCTTTGCCCATCTGCCATTACCATCCATAATAATAGCAATGTGTTCTGGAACCATCTTAAGTTTATCTTTCATCTCACTTCTCCCATTTCTTTTCATATCTCAAACTTCTCTCCAAAATATACCCTTCTTGAGTCAGGATGTGCAAGAATTTCAGATGGTGTCCCATCTATAAGAATCTCGCCTTTATGTATCAGATATGCCCTGTCTGTAATCCTTAATGCATCTCTTACATTGTGGTCTGTAAGCAGGACCCCTATATTATCTTTTTTAAGTTCAACAATAGTATCCTGCAGTTCATAAACGGTCTTGGGGTCTATCCCTGAAAATGGCTCATCAAGTAGAAAAAACTTTGGATTGAGTGTTAGGCACCTTGCTATCTCCAGCCGCCTCTTTTCTCCTCCTGAAAGGGTCCCGGCGATATGCTTTTTAAAGTCCTGAAGTCCTACCTTTCCAAGATACTTATTGCACACCTCTTCCATCTCTCCTCTGTCTTTATAGTACTCCTCAAGAATGATATAGATATTCTCTTCCACTGTAAGTTTATTGAATAAAGAAATCTCCTGCGGTAAATACAAAAGCCCTTCCCTTGCCCTTTTCCATACAGGGAGTCCTGATATATCATTATCATCAACAAATACCTTTCCACCATCCGGATTTAGAAACCCAACAATCATTTCAAATGTTGTTGTTTTTCCAGCACCATTGGGACCTAAAAGACCAACGATTTCACCTTTTTCCACATTGATAGATATACCTTTAACTGCTTCCTTTCTCCCAAATCTTTTTTTAAGGTTTATTGTTTTAAGCATTTTAGAATAGGTTAGCACTGTCTTTGTCAGGACATACCATACCAAGGTGTTTATATGCAAGTGGAGTTACTACCCTTCCTTGAGATGTCTTCTTTATAAAACCTTTCCTTACAAGGAAACTCTCATACACCTCTTCTATTGTATCGGTCTCCTCACCAACCGCTATGGCTAAACTTTTCAGACCGACAGGACCACCACCAAACTTTGTGATAATGACATCTATAATCTTCTTGTCCATTTCATCCAGCCCTTCCTCATCAACATCCATCTTATCAAGGGCATGCCTGGCTATCTTTTCATCTATAACTCCTGTTCCTTTAACCTGTGCGTAATCCCTTATACGACGGAGAAGTCGGTTTGCTACTCTGGGTGTTCCCCTTGCCCTCTTCGCTATCTCCTCTGCTCCCTCTTCTGTTATCTCTGTCTTTATAAGTCCTGCTGCCCTTTTTACTATTGCTTTAAGTTCTTCAGTACTATAGTAGTCCAGCCGGTGCATTATACCAAACCTGTTCCTTAACGGAGAAGTAAGCAGCCCTATCCTTGTTGTTGCCCCTACCAGTGTAAATCTTTTAAGGGGAATTTTAACTGACCTTGCCTTCGGACCTTCACCTATGACAATATCTATACAGAATTCTTCCATCCCACTGTAAAGGTATTCTTCTATTGTTCTTGGAAGGCGATGTATCTCATCTATGAAAAGGATATCCCCTTCCTCAAGGTTTGTAAGAATACCTGCAAGGTCTCCTGCTCTTTCTATCACAGGACCTGATGTCGCCCTGATATTAACTCCCATCTCATTGGCTATAATATATGCCAGCGTTGTCTTACCTATACCTGGTGGGCCATGGAAAAGAACATGGTCAAGGACATCACCCCTTTCCTTTGCTGCCCTGATAAAGACCTCAAGGTTTTCCTTCACCTTATCCTGTCCAACAAACTCAGAAAATTTAAGAGGTCTTAAAGCACTCTCATACTTTTTGTCCTCACCAACTGCTACTGGCGATGTTATCCTTTCTTTTTCCATTGTTTAGGGGTTTTCGGATTTATGGTTTTAAGTTTATATCCCTATGTCCTCTTCAGTGCTTCTTTTATTACTTCTTCTATACCGAGAGCCCTTCCTGCCTCTTTCATCACCCTGCTTACAGCACTTACTGCATCCTTCCTTTTATAACCCAACACAATAAGTGCCTCCACCGCTCCTGTAAATACATCCCTCTCTATCTTTTCTTCTTTACCGGGGAGAACAGGAAGTTTTTCTATCTTCTGCCTCAGTTCTACTATAAGACGTTCTCCTGTCTTTTTACCCACACCAGGAACTTCTGTAAATAAAGATATATCTTCTGAAAGTATTGCTTGGTATAACTCCTCTGTTGTAAGTCCTGAAAGAATCCTCAATGCCACTTTTGGTCCAATACCTGGAACAGAGATAAGCATAAGAAAGGCCTCCCTCTCCTTTTCTGTAGCAAATCCATATAGTTGCAGTTCTTCTTCCCTTACAATCTGGTATGTAAAAAGTTTTATCTCATCCCCTTCCTCTCCAATGGAATGAGATGTCTCAAGGGATACACTCAAGGTATATCCTATCCCATTATTTTCCACTACAACCCTTGTCGGTGATTTAGAGACAAGTTTACCCTGAATATAGTAAATCATATTCCTTTTTGTGTTGTATGTATGCAACTGCTACTGCAACAGCATCGCTCTCATCCATATTTTTAAAATTCCTGTAGCCAGTTATATGTTCAAGCATAAACTGAACCTGCTGTTTTGTCGCTATACCACTACCTGTAAGAGATTCTTTTACTTCTGCCGGTGAGATTAAGTGAAATGGAACATTCCTTCTAATAGAAGATGCTATTAGAAGTCCTGTTATCTGCCCTATCTTTAAGGCGATCCTTGCATTTTTACCAACATATATTTCTTCAATCACAACCATATCAGGTAAAAATTTATCAAGGATTTTATCAAATTTTTCTATCAAATTTATAACTTTTTGCTGATAGGAAGCAGAGGCAATTGAAGATATTACTCCTGTTGATAACACCGAAACTGCTTTATCTCTGATTTCAATAAGTCCATAACCCACCCTGTTGACAGCAGGGTCAACCCCTAATATTTTCTGTATCATCTTACTCGGAAGAGACCGCATTAACTATCTCATCAGGTATATCAAAATTGGCGTAGGCGCCCTGCACATCATCATGGTCTTCAAGCGACTCAAGAAGTTTCAATACCTGCTCAGCGGTTTTCCCTTCCACCCTCACAGTATTTTTGGGTACAAATGTGATGGTTGCCTCATTCGGCTGTATACTCTTATCAATCAGCGCCTTCTTAACATTATCAAATTTTTCAGGTGGGGTGGTAATCTCATATGTGTCTCCCTCTGTCTTCATATCTTCTGCGCCTGCTTCAAGAATAACATCAAGAAGTTCGTCTTCATTTGCCTTGTCCTTACTTATAGAGATAACCCCTTTCCTTTCAAATATCCAAGCAACACTACCTGCACCACCCAAATTTCCGTTGTGTTTAGAAAATATGGACCTTATCTCTGAAGCGCTTCTGTTTTTATTATCTGTTAAGACCTCTACATATACAGCAACACCACCTGGAGCATATCCCTCATAGGTAACCTGTTCCAGTTGTACACCCCCTTCCTCTCCAAGTCCCTTTTTGATTGCTCTCTGGATATTATCATTTGGCATATTAAAACTTTTTGCCTTATCTATCACCATCCTTAATCGGGGATTGGTATCAGGATTACCTCCACCTGTCTTTGCTGCCATCATTATCTCCCTGATAAGTTTTGTAAACATCTTTCCCCGTTTTGCATCTGTTGCCATCTTTTTATGTTTGATGCTGTGCCACTTAGAATGTCCGGACATATTGCCCTCCCTTTATTCTTTTTTCAGTTTTTCCCAGAACTCTTTTGCGCTTATATTCTCAATAAACTTCCTGAATTCTTCCGCCTCTTTTTTGGTTATGGGTTTATCTAATTTATTTGCTCTGAAAAACTTCTTTCCTTCATATACCTTCACTATCTCTATATCTGAAAGGAGTGATGTATCAGTAAACATAGGTGCATTAAACCTTAATGCAAGTGCAATACCATCACTTGGTCTGCAGTCAATCTCTTTTGTTTCTTCGCCTCTTTTCAATATCATCCTTGCATAATAGGTATTTTTCTTAAGTGTGTATATCTCCATCCTCAGCAAATTCCACCCAAGTTCTTGTATAATATTCTTCATAAGGTCATGTGTAAGAGGTCTGGGAAAAGACGCCTCCTCAATAGCAAAAAGGATTGCTTGTGCCTCAAATATACCAACAACAATAGGTAACACCTTCCCCTTCTCGTTTTTCAATATAATCACAGGTGAGTAGTCCATAAGATTGAAGATAATTCCCTCTATCTCTACCCTTTCCATTATTGCCTTGCTTCCCTCTCTTTTTTCCTCTCTTCTATTATTTTTGTCGCTATGTGATTAGGAACCTCTTCATAGTGAGAAAATGCCATTGTATATGTGCCGCTTCCGCTTGTTATTGACCTTAACTCATTTGTATAGTTAGCCATCTCTGCAAGTGGGACCTGTGCCTTCACAATATGGTTCCTCCCTGAAGCAACCATATCCAGAACCCTGCCCCTTTTTGCATTGATAGTGCCTATAACATCACCCACAAACTCTTGCGGTATCATTATCTCAACATTAACAATCGGCTCAAGCAAAACAGGATTTGCCTGTTGTAATGCTTTCTGTAAAGCCAGAATCCCAGCAAGCTGAAATGCAATATCAGAAGAGTCAACTGTATGGTATGTCCCGTCATAAAGCCGCACCCTGATATCAACAACAGGATAATGGGCAAGCACCCCTTTTTTCATCGCTTCTCTTACACCCTTTTCCACAGAAGGGATAAACTGTCTGGGTATAGCCCCTCCAACAATCTCATCCACAAACTCAAAACCTGTACCTCTGGGGAGTGGCTCCACCTTGATAAAGCAGTGTCCATACTGCCCTCTACCTCCTGTCTGTTTCTTATGTTTTCCTTCCGCATCCGCAGTAGTTGTTATCGTCTCTTTGTATGCAATTTTAGGGATACCTTTTTCAACCTCAACTCCAAATTTTTCTTTGAATTTGTTGACTGCTATATCTATATGGAGGTCTCCCATACCAGATATAATTGTTTCACCTGTCTCCTCATCCCTGAATACCCTTATGGTCGGGTCTTCCTCTGCTATCCTTCCTATCGCATTACCTAACTTATCTTCAGTTCCTTTCACCTTTGGCTTTATAGAGTAAGAAACAGCCCCTTCGGGTAATGGGGAAACAGATATCTTTACAGGGTTAGATGGTTCACAGAAAGTATCAAATGCCTGGGCACTGGAAATTTTTGCAATTGCTACCACTTCACCCGGGCCTGCTTCAGATAACATCTCCTGCTTTTTGCCTTGAATTCTCATTAGTTGGCCGATACGCTCTTTAGTATTTTTTGTACTATTCAAACACTGTGAGTTTGACTTCAATTTACCTGAAAATACCCTGAGATAAGAAAGTTTACCTGCAAATGGGTCAATAATGGTCTTTGCAATAATAGATAATAATGGCCCTTCCTCTTTCCTTTCAAGAATATCTTCCTTTTCATCCTTTAGCACTTTTACTGGTGGCATCTCTGAAGTAGATGGAAGATATTTTAAGACAAAAGAAATAAATTCATCTATACCTGTCTGATTTATAGATGCACCTGAAAATACAGGGATAAGTTTCCCTTCAATAAATCCCTTTTTAATATATCCAGATATATCTTCAGAAAATATATCCGCCCCTTCAAGATACCTTTCCATTAAAGCATCATCCAGTTCTGCGATTACATCCATTGCCTGCTGAAAATATCCCTGTAAAGATGGGTTATCACCACTCTTCTTTTCAAGGATGTTTTCCACTCCTTTCATCTGTCCATCCTGATATACAGGAACGGTTACAGAAAGGAGATTCTTCCCTATGACAGATGTCATCTCTTTCCATACACTATCAAAGGATACATCAGAAGCATCAAGTTTGTTTACAAAAATAATAACTGGCTTTTTCTTTTCTCTTATCATTTCCCATAACTTCTCCGCCGATGTACTTATTCCTTCACCAGATGAGATTACAAGAACTGCTATATCACATACCTCCAAGCCAGCAACTTGTTCCCCTATAAAGTCCATATATCCGGGTGTATCAAGGAGATAGATAATATCATTTCCCTTTTTTATATAACCAACTGAGAGGTTAATCCCCATCCCTCTCTCAATCTCTTCTTTATCATAATCCATTGTAGAAGGCATTCCATTTACACCGCCAAACTTCTCTATCATCCCTGTCTTATAAAGTAGTGCCTCCACAAACAATGTCTTTCCAACCTTATTAGGTCCAAATATTCCTAAGTTATACACTTTCAACATTCTCCCTCCTGTATCTTACGTAGTCAACAACCTATACTATTATTATATCAAATTTTCAAGGGATAAGGAAATAAAAAATGTCTCTGGCAACACCTACTCTCCCACATCCTTTCAGATGCAGTACCATTGGCGCTGAAAGGCTTAACGGCCGTGTTCGGGATGGGAACGGGTGTTACCCTTTCGCCATGGTTG
>JAMWCZ010000049.1 GCA_023819225.1 Candidatus Omnitrophota bacterium | reverse complement strand
ATATTATTTCTATTTGTAAAGGGAATCCTTACAGGGACTGGTTTAACTCAGGAAAACTCATAGGTGTATCTGCTGATGGTTTGACTATAAATGACTTTCAGAAAGAGATAAAGGCAGTATCTATTAATAGAAAAGAAAAGGGAGATGAGACCTTTTTTAATATAAAATGGGTGCATCCATCTGGTATAGAAGCAGAGGTTGAATATTACATCTATAAAGATACAAATGTTGTAGAATGGGAAGGCAGAATTTATAACAGAAGTAAGTATGTTATAAAAAATATCAAGCCATTTTCACTTTTTCTTGATGGATATGTATATAATACAGGAATACCACATATAACTACTGTTTACGGAGGTGCAAGTACCTGTGAAGCATATCCTCCACTTTCATATAGAGTATTTGAACAGGATGGTGCTGTTGAACTTATATGCGGGAGGGAAGGAGGCCGCTCCACTGAAACATTTATCCCTACTCTTATAGTAAATGATTATTCTACGAATAAAGGATTCTTCCTTGCATATGAATGGCTCTGTCGCTCAATCATACAGATGAGGTCACGTCGTATATCTGAAAGTAAGATGTGGCTCAATATATGGGCACATCCTGGCTGGGTGATGTTTGATTTAAAACCTGGTGAAAGTGTATATCTACCAAAGGTGGATATTGGATTTTTTGATGGTGATGCCGTTGCTGGAAGCAATGCTTTACGCAGACACATAAGAAGGCACATACTCAGGGCTGGTGAAAGTTTTGTACCACCTGTTTTTTATAACCACTGGTTTGGCTGGGGAAATAATTTTACAGAAAAGGATATGAAAAAAGAAGCAGATGTCTATTCAGAACTTGGAATAGAGTATTTTGTAGTGGATACCGGATGGTTTCAAGAAAGTTTCCGAAAAGGGATAGGCAACTGGGATATAGTGGACAGCGAAAAATTTCCAGAAGGTATAGAAAATTTATCAAAATATGTTGAAAAAAAGGGAATGAAGTTTGGTTTATGGATTGAGATAGAGTTTGCTGATAAGGACTCTGACTGGGTGAGAAAGCATCCTGATTGGTTTTATGATGCTGATTGTCTTCAAGACCCTGGAAATTATTCTAAAGAATTTACAGACCGCCTTTTGAAACTTGATGATGCTTCTATCAGAAGTAAAATTGCTGACTGGTTAGAGTTATGGGTGAGGAGATACAATCTAAAATGGATTAGATGGGACTTTAACAATACTCCACTTCCCTTCTGGATGGCAAATGAGAATGGTCAGATGGGTAAAATACATATTGAATATGGAGAGGGGTTGTTTTCTCTTCTTGATGATTTTATGAGAAGGTGCCCGGATGTTCATATTGAGGCATGTGCAGGTGGTGGACACAGGGCAGACCTCGGGACACTCAGAAGGGCACACTCCCTCTGGATGAATGATAATTCTCATTCTTATAATACAATAAGAAGATTTCAGGCAGGGTTTAACAGGGTGGTAACAGCAAACTATTGTAACTCCTGTTTTCTATATGGTACACACAAACATCAGAGGGTTCAAAGCATATCTTCCATAAGAAGAGATGGATATCCCCTAACAGTGCTGCGTTCACGAATGGGTGGCAGTTTAGGATTTGCAGAGAAGACATGGTTCTGGACACCTGATATAAAGAGATATTTAAAGGATGAGATTGAGAAGTATAAGTCAGTCAGACATCTTCTTATGGAAGATTATTACCCACTTTTCTCTCCTCGTAGTATAAGAGAATTTGATGGCTGGCAGTTTCATTCATCTGATAGGGGAGAAGGATTTTTTATGGTTTTTAAATGTGCGTCTATGTCAGAGAAGATGGATGTATTGCTACAGGGCTGGAAAAAGGGTGAGAGATATGAGATAATAGATATGGATACAGGGAAGAAAATGAAGTCTTCTGCTGATAGAGAAATACCGGTTCATATTGAGGGTGTTGAAGGTGTTAAGTGGTATAAATACAGAGTAATATGAATTGACAGGGAGGTATAAAATGATAAAAAAGGTCTTATCAGTGTTGCTTCTTGTCGGGATTATTACATCGGTGTATGCGGAAGAAGTGAAGACAAAGGTTACAACAGGTGGTGCATCTGCGGCAGATATTGTTTCATATCAGGGACCAAAGGCAAGAATTGCTGTTGGAAGTTTTGAGGTGAAGGCGGCAAAGGCATATGGAAGAATAGGAGAAGGTATACAGGATATGCTTATAGATGCACTTTTCAAGACAAACAGGTTTATTGTGCTTGAAAAGGCAGCAGTTGCAGACCTTCAGAGCGAGTATGCTCTTGGTGAGAGTGGATGGTCATCTGAGGCACCAGCAAAAGGGACATTTGAGACAGCAGATATTATACTCACAGGTGCTATCACTGCCTTTGAACCGGACTATCAGAAAACAGGTGGTGGTGGAGTTGTTATACCGATTCCATTGAAGATAGGTGGTGGGTTGAAAGTAGAGAAAAAGGAGGCATATATAGCGGCAAGTATTCGGCTTGTTGATGTAAGAACAAGAAGGGTGATAAAGACAGGAACTGTTGAAGGATACTCTTCTAAGTCAAGTTTAGGGATTATAGGAGGTGGACTTATAGGGGCTGTTGCATTGGGTGTTGGATTTGAGAATTATAAGAATACCCCTATGGAGAAGGCGGTTATGATAATGCTTGAAAATGCTATAAAGGAGATTGTGAATAGTGTTCCTGCTGAATATTACAGGTATACTGCTGAAGGGAAACAGGTACCTGCTTCAGGAGAAAAAAAGACATTAGGTATAGTGGGTGGATTAGATAAATTCAGTTCTGGTGGAAGTGTTATATGTTCAGAGGATTTTGGAAAATATAATGTAGGTGCTGTGCCGGATGGATGGATACTTAATAAAACATCAGTGGAAGTGGCTGAATATGAAGGAAAGAAATGGATGAGATTTTTAAATTCCGGGACTGTCCAGAAAAAGGTAAAGGTGAGTTCTGATTACTCTCTTGAAATAACATTCTTTGTGCCTGATACAGCAACAGATGTTTCTTTCAAGTATGGAGATATACCTGAGTGTAAGATAAAAGGAAGTTCTTTGAATGTATCTGGCGCTTCTGCAGGAACGGTGAACAGGGATAACATCCATACACTCGCTGTTTCAAGAAAGAATGGTCAGGTGGTCTTTTATCTTGACGGAAAAAGGACATATACAACAACTCAAGAGGGTATCTTATCAGAGGATTTAGTTATCTCTACTAAAGGTATAGATATAAATCAAGGTCAGGAGTGTATCATTACTGATATAAAAATAGCAGGGTATAAATAATTGGGGGTCAGGTCTTGCTTTTTGCATCTACCCGCAGATTGGGAGATTATTAGAAGATTTAATACAAATGATAGGTATTGATGTCGGAAATAGCAGTATAAAGATAGGGCTTTTTAGGAAAAAGAAACTGCTAAAAGTTTTTGAGATACCCACGAAAGAGGCGTCTTCTCTTAAAGTGCCTTCCTACTGGGAAAAAATATCGCCTCTCTGGGCAGGAATTGCTTCTGTCGTCCCTTCTGTAAACTATATATTGAAAGATAAGTTTTCTGGAATATGCGGGAAAAACATTTTTTTTATTACTCCTTCTGATTGTGGGCTTCCGCTTAAAATTAAAAACCCGGATAAAGTAGGCGTGGACCGCGTATTAAACTCCAAGGCAGCAGTGAAACTTCTGAATACAGATGTTATAGTGATTGATATAGGGACTGCTATTACAATAGATTATGCCTCAAAAAAAGGGTTTATGGGCGGAGTTATAATCCCAGGTCCTTCCCTCTGGAAGGGCTCCTTAACCACCACAGCGATGATAAAGGATGTAAAAAAAGTAAAGGGTAGGAGGATACCGGGTAAGGATACATCAGAGGCGGTCTATAGCGGAATAAGATATGGGATACCTGGAGCAATAAATAATATTGTTGCATTATATAAAAAAAGATATCCTTCTGCTAATGTTATTCTTACAGGGGGAGGGTGTAGAGAATTCAGTATGGATATAGAGTTTGACATAATGAGAAAACATCTTGCCCTTGAAGGGCTCGGTATGGTGCTATATGAAAGATATGAAAAAGATAGAAGAAAAAACTTGTGAAGAGATGGAAGGTATCCCTGTATATTTTTTCGGTAGTATTATCTCAACTATGGATGTGGCAGAGGATTTTTTAAGGAAAGGGAAGACAGGGATAGTTGTAGCAGAAGAGCAAGTGGCTGGAAGGGGAAGATATGGAAGAAAATGGTTTTCACCCCCTGGTGGTCTTTATCTCTCCTGGATTTTGAAGGAAGAGTCATTATATCCCCTTTTTCTCTCAGAGATAATTTCTTTAAGTGTAGTGGAGACACTGAGAGATTTTGGTATAGATTGCAGAATTAAACTACCAAATGATATAATAACAGGGGGGAAAAAGATAGCAGGTATCCTTATAGTAAAAAAGGATAAGTGGTATATCACAGGAATAGGGATAAATGTAAATAATCCTGTTGAGGATATAGGGCAACAGGTGTCTATAAAGGATATTACAGGGAAAGAAGCAGATAATAAAAAAGTGCTTGAACAATTTATAAAGGTATTCTTACAATACAGAAAGGAATTTTACACTGATTCCAGCAGACCTTTAAAACAATGGAGTGAATATCTTATAAAATGAGTGAACCTCACTTGTTTGGGTATATAATTATTCTTTTCATCCTTATATTACTCTCTGCCTTCTTTTCAGCAGCAGAGACCGCATTTATTTCTTTTGGAAGACACCACTTCCAAAAAATAGTAGAGATGGATGAGAAGAAGGCAAAACGTTTAAGGTTCTGGTTTGAAAATCCTAACAGAATTCTTGTAACGACACTTATAGGTAATAACATAGTCAATATCTCTGCCTCTGTTATCGCGGCAACATTAACCTACAGTTATCTGCACAGGATAAGTGCCACCCTTGTAACAGGTGTAATGACTTTTATAATACTTGTCTTTGCAGAAATTATACCCAAGAGTTTAGCAAAGAAACACTCAGAAAAGATTGCATATTATTTTACCTTTCCTGTTATGTTTTTCTGTGTGCTTCTTACTCCGATAGCAAGGTTTCTTATCGGTATCTCTCATCTGTTTGTCCGTCTTTTCGGAGAAAGGATAGAGAATATTATTCCTGTTCTGACAGAAGAGGATATAAAGGCGATGATTATTGCGGGTGAACAAGAAGGGATTATTGAAGAGGAAGAAAGGGATATGATTGATAGCATTTTTGAATTAGGGGATAAGATGGTGAGAGAGATTATGACGCCACGGGTCAATATAGTTTCTGTAAAAGAAGAGACACCGGTTGAGGATGTTATAAAGGTAATGGCACGGGAGGGCTATTCCAGATTGCCTGTATACAGGGAAAGTATTGATAAAATAACAGGGATTATCTATATAAAGGACATTATAGGGCACAGAATAGAAAATACAGAACAGCCAGAGATATTACAGGCAAAAGACATAATGCGGGAGCCATACTTTGTTCCTGAAAGCAAGAAGGTTAATGATTTAATGAGGGAACTTCAGGAAAAAAAGATGCAGATGGCAATAGTGGTAGATGAGTATGGTGGTACTGCTGGACTGGTTACGATGGAAGACCTTGTTGAAGAGATAGTCGGTGAGATTGCTGATGAATATAAAAAAGAGCCGAAGGAACTTTATCTTTTGCCTGATGGAGATTTCCTTGTCTCAGGTAGTATGGAGATTGAAAAGGTAAATGAGGAGACAGGGGTGGATATACCAGAAGGACAGTTTGAAACAATAGCGGGTTTTGTCCTTGATAGATTTGGTAAATTTCCTGTAAAAGGGGAAAGTTTTGTGTATAATAATTATCAGTTTACGGTTCAGGAGTCAGATAGAAAAAAAGTAAGGATGATAAAGATTAAAAAACTGAGGGAAAGAGAAAATGAGTGAAGAGATAAGAAGACAGCGGATAGAAAAGATTGAAGAACTTAAAAAAGAAGGTATTGATATTTATGGCAGGGCTTTTCCCAAAAAAGAAATCGCCTCTATAAAAGAAGGGGAGGCAGATGTAAAAACAGCAGGTAGAATTATGGCTATAAGGCATCATGGTGGTTCATCTTTCCTTGATATAAAAGACAGCACAGGTAAGATTCAGATATATATCAAGAAGAACAATATATCTGAAGAAGAACTTTTTATATTTAAGCGACTGGATATCGGAGATATTATAGGAGTGGAAGGAGATGTGTTCAGGACAAAGACGGGAGAACTGACCATACTTTTAAAGCACCTCACACTGCTTTCAAAGTCATTAAATACCCTGCCTGAAAAGTGGCATGGGCTTAAAGATGTTGAGATAAGGTTCAGAAAGAGATACCTGGACCTTATTATGAATGAAGAGGTTAGAGAGGTTTTTAAAAAGAGGGTTAAAGTCATTCAATATATAAGGGAATTCCTGAACAGCAAAGGGTTTATTGAGGTGGATACGCCTATGATGCATCCCATACCTGGTGGTGCTGAAGCAAGGCCTTTTATTACATATCATAACACATTGGAAATGAACCTTTATTTAAGGATTGCACCTGAACTGTATCTAAAAAGGTTATTGGTGGGTAACTTTGAAAAGATATACGAAATCAACCGTTCTTTTAGGAATGAAGGGATTTCACCACTTCATAATCCTGAATTTACAATGCTTGAGTTATATTCTGCCTATGGGGACTGCCGGGAGATGATGGAAATCACAGAGTCACTTATTACCTTTCTTGGAGAAAAGATTAACAACTCACTTGCTATGGACTATCAGGATAAAAAGATAGACCTGTCTCTGCCGTGGAAAAGAATAAAATGGGCGGATATATTTTCAGAGGCAGGAATTGCTAACTGGCGGGATAAAGAGGTAGTGCTTAAAAAAGCAGAGGAAGAAGGTATTGAACTGACAGAAGAAGATAAAGGAAATGTATTTGAGGTTCTGGATAAAATATTCAAGAAAAAGATACAGCCGAAACTTGTAAACCCCACATTTATATATCAATATCCTGTGGAGATATCTCCTCTTGCGAAGTCATACCCGGACAGTGTGGATATGGTTGAAAGATTTGAGTTATTTATAGGATGTCTTGAAATAGCGAATGCTTACTCGGAATTAAATGACCCTGTTGAACAACGTAGAAGGTTTTTAGATGCCATAAATAAAACAACAGGTAATAAAGAAAAGATGGTGGATGAGGATTATATTGAGGCATTAGAATATGGAATGCCACCTGCAGGAGGGCTGGGTATAGGGATAGACCGACTTGTTATGCTTCTTACAAATTCTTCATCCATAAGGGAGGTCATTTTCTTCCCACTTTTAAGACCCAAAAAATGAGTTCAAAAAAGATTATCAGAGCGGTCTCCATCGTCTCATTAGGAACAATAATCGCAAGGGTGTTTGGACTTGCCCGGGAGATTACAACAGCGAATTTCTTCGGTACAATCTCAATATATGATGCTTTCCTTCTTGCCTTTATGATACCAAACTTCTTCAGGGGACTTATTGCAGAAGGTGCTCTTAATACTGCCTTTATCCCTGTTTTTACTGAATATACACTTGATGAAAAACGTAAACAAGAAGGAAATGATATATTTAACATATGTCTAACACTATCTCTCATTATCACATCTATCATATTTACTATAGTTCTGGGTATAAGTTTTTTATCAACAGGAATTATAAGTGAGGCATCAAGATGGTATTATGTATGGATACTCCTGAGATTTACATTTCCCTATCTTATATTCATCTCACTGGCTGCCCTTAATACAGGGGTGCTTAATGCATATAAGGATTTTTTCCTGCCCTCATTGTCCCCTGTTGTCCTTGACCTTTTCTGGATAGCAGCACTTTTTCTTATCTTGCCTTTCCTGCCAGATATACCGGAACGTCAGATATTTGTCCTATGTGGAGGTGTCCTTCTGGGGGGGCTGGGGCAGTTTATTTTTACTCTGGTTCCTGTAATTAAAAAAGGATATGGTGTCCGTTTTAACCTTAACTTTTCTCATCCTGCTGTGAGAAGGATGGGAGTGCTTCTTGCTCCTATGGTGATAGGTGTTGCTGTAACGCCCATCAATCTCCTTGTGGACAATACACTTGCGAACACACTCTATGAAGGAGCCGTATCAGGGCTATGGTACAGTACAAGGATATTTCAACTTCCTTTAGGTGTATTTGCCATATCCATATCCACAGCAGTGCTACCATGGTTTTCAGAGAATATATCATCTAAGAACCATCAGGAGTTTGTTAAGCATCTTATCTTCGCTACCCGTATGCTTGTTTTCTTACTTCTGCCGTTTACCTTCGGAATGATTATCCTTAAAACAGAACTTGTTACCTTTCTATTTGCCAGAGGGATGTTTACTGCAAAATCAGTGGACCTTGTTGCATCTCCCCTTGCTTTTTATTCGTTAGGGCTTTTAGGATATGGTGGCGCATCTGTATGGGGCAGGGCATTTTATGCCTGCAAGGATACAGCAACCCCTGTAAAGGTCGGGATTTTTAGTATATTTGTGAATTTTATTATGGATATTATATTTATGAAGTTTATGGGACACAATGGCATTGCCCTTTCAACATCCATTGTAGGTATTACAAACTTTATAATTTTAGTGTGCCTATTTAACAGGAAACATCTGTATATTGATTTAAGGAAAGAAACAGTATTTTTCTTAAAGGCATTTTTTGCAGCCACTCTTATGGGATGTATTCTTTATATCTGTAAGAGTGTCTTATCTTCTATTGTTTCCTTGCCACTCCTTCTTTTTTCCTGTATAATTGTTTCTGTTCTCGTTTATATCCTCTCCACAGGAGTTTTAATAAAGAGATGGGGGTTAAAATAAATGGAAATTTTTTCTGTGATGGTTGTGCTTTTTATTGTATTTTTTTCTGTGGTTGTACACGAGTTCTGTCATGGTTATGCTGCATATCTTAATGGTGATGATACAGCAAGGATGATGGGACGTCTCACGCTTAATCCTTTACCACACATTGACCCATTTACCACAATATTGCTTCCTATCATACTTCTTTTGCTCAGTGGGGGACGTTTTGCTATAGGGATGGCAAGGCCTGTTCCTATCAACCCGTTTAATTTCAGAAACTATGACAGAGGGATGTTGACCGTAGGGATTGCTGGTCCTGGAAGTAATATCGCTATTGGGACATTTCTGGCTCTCATCTCCCGTCTCTTTTTATACAGCCCTGTAAGGCAATTTCTTATCATAGGTGCTGTGATAAACTTTATACTTGCCTTCTTTAATCTTATCCCAATACCTCCCCTTGATGGCTCAAGAATTTTAAGTGTTTTTCTGCCAGGACGACTCCGTTATAGATATGAACAGATGGAACGATATGGGATTATAATAGTAATGATATTTATATTTACAGGTGGTCTACATTGGCTCTGGCCTTTAAGTTCTGCTGTTGTTAATTTTATTGCAGGAACCCGGATAAACTTTTAAACAAGGAGACAAAATGGAAGAGGGGCTTTTTACATTTGTTGTGTCATTTTTTGCTAACTGGGGGTGGCAGGCAATGGGTAAGGTTGCCAATCCATTAACAGGAAAGACAGAGAAAAATCTTGAATTAGCCAGACAGATAATAGATATAATGGAAATGCTGGCAGAGAAGACGAAAGGTAACCTTACAAAAGATGAGGAGAGGATTCTCACTGCTACCATTGCTGAGTTGCAACTTAACTATGTGGATGAGTTAGAAAAGGAAAGAGTAAACTCCTCTCAAGATAAGAAAACGGATAATGGAGAGAAAGAGGAAGGTTCTGAAAAAACTGAATAGTGTGCCTGATATCCCTGGTGTCTATCTTATGAAGGATGAGAGAGGTAATGTTATATATGTGGGAAAGGCAACCTCTCTGAAAAAACGGATTGCTTCATACTTTTACAAAAAAGAGACCGACCCTAAAAGTCATTCTCTGATTTCAAACATACAGGACTTTGAATTTATCCCTGTTGCCTCAGAGGCAGAGGCACTTATACTTGAAAATAATCTTATAAAAAAATATCAGCCAAGATATAATGTCAATCTAAAGGATGATAAAAGTTATCCTTTTGTAAAGATAACAAAGGAAAGGTTTCCATCTGTACAACTTGTTCGTGAGCCATATGATGGTGTCTCCTTATATTTCGGTCCATTTACAAATGTTGAACTGGTAAAGAATATTTTGAGGTTTATAAGAAGATACTATCCTGTAAGAAATTGTAAGAATAACTTAGAAAAAAGAAAGGTAAGGTTATGCAGTCAGTATTATATAAAGAGATGCGCAGGTCCCTGTGAAGGTAGGATATCAGAAGTGGATTATCGCAAACTTATAGATGGTATAATATCCTTTTTAAAGGGAGATTACCAGAGATTTACAAAGGAACTAAAAAAACAGATGGACGAAGCAATAAAAAAACTTGAATTTGAGAAGGCAGATGAAATAAAGAAACGGCTTTTTATGCTTGATGAGATGAGAAAGAAATTTCCACTAAGGGATGAAAAGGCACTATTTACTTATGGAGAGAGCAATGTACTTTTTGGACTTAAGGAGATACTTCATCTTGGGAATATTCCTTATCATATAGAGGGATATGATGTTTCCAATATACAGGGTGATTGCGCAACAGCAAGCAAGGTCTCTTTTAAAGGTGGTGCACCAGATAAAGATAACTATAGAAGGTATAGGATAAAATTTGTGGAAGGGATAATTGATGACTGCAAGATGCTTCAGGAAGTTATCACCAGAAGGTTTGATACAGAAGAAGAGAGAAAAGAGATACCTGATTTAATACTTATTGATGGAGGGAAGGCACAACTTAATACTGCGATAAAGGCACTTAAAAAAATGGAGATAGATATTCCAGTAATATCTCTTGCCAAAAAGGAAGAAGAGATATATATTAGAGATAGTAAAGAACCACTGCGGATTAAGAAGGACTCACCTGAACTTCATCTACTTCAGGCAATAAGAGATGAGGCACACAGATTTGCTGTATCCTACCATAGAAAATTAAGGAGGAAGAAGATAAGA
>JAMWCZ010000001.1 GCA_023819225.1 Candidatus Omnitrophota bacterium | reverse complement strand
GTTATTAAAGAATTTAAGGAGTTTGCTATAAAAGGGAATATGATAGATATGGCTGTGGGTATCATTATAGGTGCTGCTTTTGGTAAAGTTGTATCATCTCTTGTCTCTGATGTTATTATGCCCCCAATTGGTGCAATCCTTGCAGGTGTGGATTTTACCAATCTTGTTATTACATTAAGACAGCCAATAGGTGATAAGCCAGCAGTTCTATTACACTATGGTAAATTTATACAGGCAATGGTTGACTTCCTTATTGTCTCCTTTGCTGTCTTTCTGCTCGTAAAGGGGGTAAATAAATTCAGGAGGGCACAGGAAAAGCCATCTCCTCCACCACCTCCACCTCCGCCTTCAAAAGAAGAAACACTACTTGCAGAAATCAGGGATATACTAAAGGGGCAGAAACAGGCGTAAGAATGGGAGGAATTATGTATTTACAAAAACCATTTGAACCTGACTGTGAAGGACTGAAGAGAAACATTATGAGGGAGGGAACACCTGAGAGGGTATATAATATAGAGTTGTTTCTTGATATAGAAGTCCAGAAGGCAGCCGCGGAATATTTTGACCTTAAATACAAAGAGTTCTTTGAAAATCCTTATGAACCACCATCAACTGATAAACTTGACTTAAGGATGAAGGCAAGATTAGAACTGCACAGGTTTTTAGGTTATGATATTATCAGGGCATATCCCTTTAACTTTGACTGGCAGACCAAATGCAAAGAGGGGATAGATACCACTCCTGACGAAAAAAACAGAGGTAAACGTTCCTGGCAGGACGAAGGGATTGGTCCAATTTCTTCCTGGGATGACTTTGAAAGATACCCCTGGCCAGACCCTACAAAGATTGACCTGAGCGAGTTTGACTGGTGTGAAAAGAATCTTCCTGATAATATGGCTTTTTATGCACTTACTGCACATATCCTTGAATATGTCACCTTTTTGATGGGGTATACAGGACTGTGTTATGCAATTTATGACAAGCCAGATCTGGTGGATGCTATGTTTAGAAGGGTAGGAGAGATACAGGTTGAATATACAAAACAGATGGTTGACTACAGCAAACTTATAATTGTCTGGGGAAGTGATGATATGGGATTTAAGAGCGGGTGTCTTATAAACCCTCAGGTTCTGATAGAAAAGGCACTGCCTTGGCATAAAAGATGTGCGGAGATAGCACACCAGCATAACAAACTTTATCTTTTACATTCCTGTGGTAAACTTGACGATATTATGGAGCCGCTTATAAATGATGTAAGGATTGATGCCAAACACTCCTGGGAAGATACTATACTACCTGTGACAGAAGCAAAGAAACGATGGGGAGATAGAATTGGAATACTTGGTGGGATAGATGTAAACTTTCTTATTAACGCAGATGAAGAACAGATAAGAAAACGTGTTAGAGAGACACTTGATGTATGCATCCCCGGTGGGGGTTATTGTCTCGGAACAGGTAATTCAGTAGCAAATTACATACCTCTGAAAAACTATCTTGTAATGCTGGATGAAGGCAGAAATTATTCCTGTTGATGTTACCGCCCCCGCAGTGGTACAGTACCACTGCGGGGGCGGTATAAGTAAGTAAAAGGGCGGATTTTATGGAAAGGATAATAGTTAAGACAACAAAGCGCCAGGAATTTGTTGAGATAACACAGTTGATTGAAGATATTGTAAGGAAGTCGGGAGTAAAAAGCGGCATCTGTTACGTATCTGTTCCACATACCACATGCGGACTTACAATAAATGAAAACGCAGACCCATCTGTAAAGGCAGATATACTTTCACAACTTGAAAAACTTGTCCCTGAAAGTGGAAGATACAGCCACTCAGAAGGGAATTCAGATGCACATATAAAGTCAAGTATATTAGGACATTCTCTTTCTATAATTATTGAAGATGGTGTTTTACAACTTGGAACCTGGCAGGGTATATTTATATGTGAGTTTGACGGTCCACGCACCCGTTATGTATGGATTAAAATTCTGTCTTGAATATTCGTCCGTATCGGAAGTTAAAAGATGGAGATAAGAAAAGGAGAAGTTATAATAGAGTGCAGGGTAGGGGACATTACTGCCCAAGACGGATTTGATGCAGTGGTTAATGCTGCTAATGCTCAACTTGCACCTGGCGGTGGTGTAGCAGGAGCAATACATAGAAAGGCAGGACCAGAGTTATATGAGGAGTGTAAAAAACTTGCACCTATAAAGACAGGAGAAGCAGTTATAACAAAGGGTTATAACCTTCCCAATCCTTATGTTATCCACACACTTGGGCCTGTTTACTACAGAGATGAAGACCCTGCTAAAAAACTCGCCCTCTGTTATAAAAACTGCCTGAAAGTTGCAGAAGAAAATGGTCTGTCTTCTGTTGCCTTCTGTGCTATATCTACAGGGGCTTTTGGTTATCCTTTGCAGGAAGCAGCAGAGATAGCCGTTAAAACAATTCTTGATGAAATTCCAAATCTTAAATCAGTAAAGAAAATCCGTTTTGTCCTTTACAATGAAAAGATTTTGAATATATTTGAAAAAGTTCTTAAGCCCCTTGCTTAATAAATATCTTTTTACCATTGTATTCCTTAGTTTTTCCTCTCCTTAATAGCGGGTAGAGGATATGGGAAAAAAGTACAGTTTACATCTCTACTGAAAACATATAAAATATTAATATATAAGCGAGGGTGGCGGAATTGGCAGACGCGCTGGACTTAGGATCCAGTGGGATTTCCCATGGGGGTTCAACTCCCCCCCCTCGCAAGTTCTTATCCCTCAATAACTTAAAAAATCTCAAAAGCGTCAATTTATTCCACCTTATTAAAAAGTGTGTCAAAAGTGTGCCTATTTTATCTGATTGCAGAATTTGAGATACATAAGTAATACCTCCCACATTCTTGAAAAGTTAGAAGATTCTGTGCGGTAGCATTTATCTCCCTCTTCTTTTCCCACTCCCCTCACCTTTATTCCCTCTCCCCGCACCGCTGGGAGAGGGTATGGGTGAGGGGCTTCCCTCGCCCCGCACAGCGGGGAGAGGGTATGGGTGAGGGGCTTCCCTCGCCCCGCACAGCGGGGAGAGGGTATGGGTGAGGGGCTTCCCTCGCCCCGCACAACTGGGAGAGGGTTAGGGTGAGGGGCTTCCCTCGCCCCGCATAGCGGGGAGAGGGATAGGGTGAGGGGATTTTTGAACAAAAAACTTAGATGAGAAAGTATTCCCTATCTATCCTATCTGTGCAATCCATTGACAGAGGATAAAAGCAAGGTATATAATATACAACAGAAGATGAAAAAAACTAAGAGGATTAAAATACTGGTTGGAGTTATCACATTACTTTTCTTCCTGACCCCTTTTTTGAATATTGCACATATCTTTTATCATTCTGCCTTGTGTGAACAATGCTCTTTGTGCAACTTTGCAAAAATATTTTCTTCTTTTTTACCTCTTTTATTTCCTAAATTTGTCTCTATACTATTTGCTGTTGGGACCCTTTCAACTAAAAACACATCTTTAGTTAAAGAATTTTCTGCATTAAAGTTTTATATCCGCGCACCTCCTTATGGCAAAGTATTGTGAGTGTTTTTGTCAATAATAAAGCATAAGGAGGTTTTATGAAGTTCAGATTTATTCTATTTATATTAATCACAATTATCTTGATATTACCTATTTGCGGTGGTGCACAGATATCACAAACAGAGACGCTGAGAAAAGAACTCAAAGAGTTGCAAAAGCAACTGGATGAGACAAAAAAACTCTATGAAGAAAAAATTCTACAGTTGGAGACAAAAATCAGTAATCTTGAGCAACAGTTACAAAGTTCTGAGCCTGCTCAATCTAATTTTTTCTCTGGAATGAGTTCTTCAACAGCATACCTGCCAGATATAAGTTTTATAGGAAACATTATAGGTTCTTTTGGGGATACTCAGGACAATAAGGTTTATCTTGATAGTGTTGAATTTGCATTCGGAGGATATATCTTTCCTAATGCAAGGGCAGATGCGATATTGGGAATCCATAGACATGAAAACCATTATGAAACTGAGTTAGAGGAAGGATATATCTCCTTTTTCAATCTTCCAGGTAATTTCGGTTTTCAAGCAGGCAAAAAACTGCTGGACTTTGGCAAGATAAATCAGATACATGAACACCACTACCTTTTTGTGGATAAACCTCTGGCAGTAGAAGCATATCTTGGCGAACATGGTGTGATTGGAAATGGTGTGAGTATTAACTATCTGTTTCCTTTGTCGTTCTTCCTACAGGGTTCTGTTGGTTACTGGGTGCTTGAAGACCATAAGGAAGAAGGAGAAGAGGAGAGTTTTGCACCTACAGATAATGCATTTAACGCACGTTTATGGAGTTCTTTTGCTGTGAGTGCTGCTACCGAAGTGGAGATAGGAGCAAGTTATCTTAAAGCAAAAGGACCTTGCCATTCTGATTCTCCGAGAGATGTTGACGACATCAACCTTTATGGGCTGGATATAACACTAAAACATCAGGGTTATGGTTTCCGCCGACTTCTTTTCAGAAACGAATTTTATTTTCTGCAGAGGGATAGATTCAAACCCGGAGAGATAGATGAGGAATGGTGGAGGAAGGGTTTATATTCTCTATTGGACTACAGGTTCAACCAGTATTGGGAGGCAGGTATGAGATATGACTTGTTTGAATCTCCCGGGATGGAAAAAGAAACAGAACAGGTATATTCAATCTTTTTAACAAGGTCTCTTACAGAAACGACAAAGTTCAGGGGACAGATAAGTTATCATACAGAGGAAAACGACTGGAGATTTTATATCCAGACCCTTTTTGGCATAGGGCCACATTCGCATCCGCTGGAATAATGTTGAGATATGTTGGGCTTGCAATATGGAGGTTAAAGATGAAAAAGACGATGTTTCTTACGGCTTTTTTGATGGTAATGAATACTATTGTTTTTGCAAAACCGTTGAAGGTGGTAACGACATTACCTGACTTTGCAAGTATTGCTGAAGAGATTGGAAAAGAGAAAGTAACAGCAACTTCTCTTATGAGAGGTACACAGGACCCACATTATTTAGAACCCACACCGTCTATGGCGATAACTATGCGTGATGCCGACCTCCTTATCATAAATGGTATGGAACTTGATATATGGGTCTTTTCTCTTATTAATGTTGCGAGGAATCCAAAGATAATGTATGGGAAAAGTGGATACCTTGATGTATCTGTTGGCATTGACAGGATGGAAGTATTACCGGCAGGAGCAAAAGCAGATGCTTCTATGGGGCACATTCATGCTTCTGGGAATCCGCATTATACACATGACCCTGTAAGTGGAAAGGCAGTGGCAAAACAGATTATGGAAAGGATGTCAGCCCTTTCACCTGAAAATGCAGATTATTTTAGAAAAAACTATGATGACTTTGTCTCTCGTATAGATTCAAAAATGTTCCAGTGGCGCGAAAAATTAAGAGAAGCAGGTATAGAAAAGATAGTTACTTATCATAGAAGTTGGTCATATTTTGCAAGGACATTTGGACTTAAAATTATCGGAGAAATTGAACCTCTACCAGGAATACCACCAAGTCCTGCGCATCTATCTCAACTAATTGAAAAGATAAAATCAGAGAATGTAAAAGTTGTAGTTACTGTGAATTTTTATGATATCCGGCCAGCAAAGTTTATCTCTGAAAGGACAGGTATCCGAATAGCAAAAGTACCTATGTATGTTGGCGGCAGTAAAGAAGCCGTAGATTATATCTCGCTTATTGATATGATTGTTAACACTATTACAGGAGGAAAATAAGAACTAATTACCCTCTCAAAGGGGAGATGTCACCCCTCACCCTAACCCTCTCCCCGCAAGAGTGGAGAGGGAAAAAAGAGAGGGAAAGGTTATAAAAATATGGAGAAATTGTTAGAACTTGAGCATGCCCAATTGGGGTATAGAAAAATAACAGTACTCAATGATGTATCATTAAGTATAAATAAAGGTGACTTTTTAGGGATTATAGGTCCTAACGGGACAGGTAAAACTACTTTTCTGAAATCAGTTATGGGATTGTTGAAACTGAAAAAAGGGAAAATTATCAAGCACACTGACATAAAATTTGGCTATTGCATGCAAAGGGATTTCTTGTCTAATGTCTTCCCATTTACAGTTGTGGAGATAGTTCTTATGATGCGGACACGTTACTCAAAACCGTTTCACGGATATACGAACAATGACCGTCAAGCAGCAATAAGGTCATTAAGATACTGCGGAATTGAGCACCTTGCAAATAGTAGGTTTTATAACCTTTCAGGGGGGCAGCAGCAGCGTGTACTTATCGCAAGGGCATTATCTCTGGAACCAGATGTCCTGGTTCTTGATGAGCCGACAATAGACCTGGATGTAAAAGGTAAAAAGGAAATACTATACCTTATATTGAAACTTCACCGGGAATATCAATTAACGGTTCTACTTGCGAGCCATGAATTGAACCAGGTTATAAACTATGCCGATAAATTTCTATTTTTCGCTGACAGCAGGTGTTTCGGGATTTATCATAAAAAAGAACTTTCATCAGAAATTCTCTCAAAGATATTTGGCATAGATATTGAGATATGTCATTTCAACAACAAACAGTTAGTAATATTATAAAGGTGTTATGAAATGTTTAATTTCTGGCATGAGCCATTTTTACGGATTGGTCTTGCGGTAGGACTAATAAGTGGATTACTCTGTTCTCTGATAGGATTTTTTGTTATTCTTAAACGCGTGGTTTTCATAGGGTTAGCCATATCTCAGATAGCAGGATTGGGCGTAGTTCTTGGATTGATGGTTGGCATCAACCCGTATATTTCATCTTTTATTCTATCTGTTGTCATTAGTATTTTTTTCTGGTTGTATAATACCGAAAGAGACATACCAAGAGATACAGTTGTGGCTTTTATATATCTTATAAGTGCGGGATTAACAACCATACTTATAGCAAAAAATCCGAGGGTGGAAATTTATGGATTTAATGTAGCAGCAGGAAATCTTCTATATGTTACTACTGGCGATTTGTTTGTATCTCTCTTAGGCAGTGTTTTTGTGTTATTACTTTTCTTATATTTCTTCAGGGCACTTGTATTTATTTCTTATGACAGAGAAACAGCCCTCACTTCAGGGATAAAAGGGGCTTTCTCAGATTTTCTATTCTATCTGATGTTAGGTATTATTGTAAGTATATCTATGAGAATATCGGGGCTCCTTTTCGTTTTTGCATCTCTGATAATCCCGCCTATGACTGCATTTAAAATTTTTACTTCAGTTAACCGTATCATCATCGGTAGTTTGTTTATTTCAGGAATTTCTGTCATATCCGGATTCTGGCTTTCGTATACTTTTGACTTGCCGACATCCCCGCTTATTATATGTATCTATGGCTTATTCTTTGTAATCGGGCTTGTTATAAACAAAATATGTATTTGTTGATAGATAATGCCAGCAGATTTTTCCCTATCTCTCATCGTAGTGGTGTTTGATGATTTTTCCTTCTACCATAAAAACTATATCCTCGCAGAAGTTGGTAGAGAGGTCGGCTACCCTTTCAAGTGACCTTGCAATCCTCATAAGATGAAGTGCCCGCTCAATGGTAGATGGGTCAGATGTCATATATGTGATAAGTTCTCGTATAACCTGGTCGCGCAGGTCATCAACCATATTGTCTCTCACGCATATTTCCCTGGCAAGGACTGCATCGTTGTTTACGAAAGCGTTGATGCTGTCTTTCAACATTCCGATGCTTATTTCTGCCATGCGCGGTATATCTATAAGTCGTTTAACTGAAGGCCTTTTTATGAGGAATAATGCGCTTTCCGCTATGTTTACTGCCTCGTCCCCTATTCTTTCAAGGTCATTATTTATCTTCATTATCATCAGCGTTGTGCGAAGATTTTTCGCTTTGGGCTCATACTTAGCAATAATTTCAATACAGGTTTCGTCCAGTTCAATTTCAAGGTTGTTCGCTTTCATTTCATCTTCATTGATGACTTTTTGCAAAAGTGCCTCATCTTTTTCAATGAGTCCTGCTACGCTGTCCTCTATCATCTTCGCCACAAAAGAAGCATATCTTACGATGCTTTCTTTCAGTGTATTTATATCCTGTTCTATCATTTCTTTCTCCTTTACCCTAAATTGGGTTTTCCCTTTGATTTACAAGCAACTCATAATATATTGAAAAATTATTTTGTATCAGCCAAATTTTCCTGAGAGGTATTCTTCTGTTTTCGGATTCTCCGGCACCGTGAAAAGTTTTTCAGTTGTACCGTACTCAATAAGTTCTCCGAGATAGAGAAAAGCCGTGTAGTCGGAAACCCTCGCCGCCTGCTGCATATTGTGTGTAACTATGACAATCGTATAGTTTTTCTTAAGTTCTGTTATTAGTTCTTCTATTTTTTTCGTGGATATTGGGTCAAGGCTTGCACAGGGCTCGTCAAATAAAATTACTTCTGGTTCAACTGTAAGGCAGCGTGCAATACATAGACGTTGTTGCTGCCCACCGGATAACATTAATGCGTTGTCATTGAGACGGTCCTTCACCTCTTCCCAGAGAGCTGCTTTTTTTAGTGATTCAATTATTCGCTCTTCAATAAATTTCCTGTCTTTTATGTTATTTACTTCAAGACCATAACTGATATTTCTGAATATGCTTTTCGGGAAGGGGTTCGGTTTTTGGAATACCATACCAACCTTTCTTCTCAGGTTAACCACATCTGTTTTTGGTAGTAGGATATCTTCTCCATCAAGGTATATATGACCTTCCACTCTTGTGTTTGAAATAAGGTCGTTCATTCTGTTGAAAAGTCGTATAAAAGTGGATTTTCCACAGCCCGAAGGTCCTATTATGGCTGTAACCTTGTTTTTATATATATCCATACTGATATTTTTAAGAACATGTGTTTTTCCATAGAAAAAATTAATTTTTGATACTTTTATATGTACAACATTATCCATGCTGAATTCTCCTTTGTTTATGTCTGAAGTATATCGCTATTGCGGAGATTAAAAGTACAAAGAACATAAGTATTAATGCGCATCCATAAGCAATCTGTGTCTGCTTTTCCGGGGATGTCCCTTCAGTCATAAGTCCATAGATATGATATGGCAGCGCCATTACTTCAGAGAAAATGGAATTAGGATAGCCACGCATATAAAAGACAGCAGCGGTGAACATTATGGGAGCAGTTTCTCCTGCTGCCCGTCCTATACTTAAAATAACACCTGTAAGTATGCCAGGCAAAGAAGATGGAAGAACTATCTTTTTTATTGTCTGCCACTTTGAAGCACCAAGGGCAAGGGATGCTTCCCTTAATGACTGTGGTATGGCTGTTAATGCCTCCTGAGAGGTAGATATTATACCCGGGAGAATAAGAATACCAAGTGTTAAACATCCTGATAATATTGATACCCCAAAATTGAAGAACTTTACGAACACAGCCATCCCGAAAAGTCCGAAGACCACAGAAGGAACTCCTGCAAGATTGTTGATGCTTACGCGCAAAATTTTTACTATTATATTTTTAGGTGTGTATTCCGTAAGATATATAGCGCAAGCAAGTCCCAGTGGCAGAGCAAATAGTATTGCCCCGATTGTAAGATAAATTGTTCCTACTATGGCAGGAGCCACTCCGCCTTCAGTCATCCCTCCTGATGGAGGTTTTGTAAGGAATTCCCATGAAATAGCGCGTATCCCTCTAACCGTTATGAAATAAAGTATGGTTCCCATGAAGAATAGTGTGGCTATCAGGCATAAGGAAATTACAAAAAATCCTATTTTTTGAGACATCCTATTTTTTTTCATCTGCCTGCCCCCAGTTTCAATCTATACCTGGTACTAATAAATTCAGCAAGAATGTTAAAAAAAAGGGTTATGACAAACAGTACAAGTCCTATTGCGAAAAGGGTATTATAATGAAGTCCTCCAAAAACTGCCTCTCCCATTTCAGCTGCAATGGTAGATGTCATAGGTCTTACCGGTTGAAAAAATGACTTTGGAATAACTGCTGCTCCTCCTGTAACCATAAGAACTGTCATTGTTTCCCCTATGGCTCGGCTTATTCCAAGGATAACAGCGGTTGATATGCCTGAGCCGGCTGAAGGGATTACAACTTTTATAAGTGTTTGCCAGCGGTTGGCTCCTATAGCAAGGGACGCTTCCCTGAAACTATTTGGCACGAAACTGAGTGCATCCTCAGATATACTGGCAACTGTTGGAGTTGCCATTATTCCAAGTATGATGCTACCGGTAAATGCAGTGAGTCCTGTAGGTAGATTGAAAACTCTCTGTACGAAAGGTGCGACAATAACCATACCGAAGAAGCCATAGACAACCGATGGTATGCTAGCAAGTATTTCTATAAGGGGCTTGAGTAAGGACTTTTGCTTGTAACTTGCAATTTCGTTCATATACAGGGCACTGCCTATGCCTAAAGGTACACATACAAGCAATGCGCCGAAAGTTACAAATACAGATGCTGCTATCAGAGGGAAAATTCCGAATTCAGGAGGGTCGTATGTTGGATACCATTCCCTGCCGAACAGGAAACTTTTCAGTGTAATTTCCCTGAATAATGGCAAACTCTGAGTAATTAGCGTTATGGTTATGCCTATTAGAAATACAATAGAGGCAAAAGCCATTATTGCGAAAACCCATTTGTAAATATTTTCTCTTACTCTATGCATTTTGATATATTTTTATTGAGCATATGTAAATAATATAATCAATCTTTGTCTTTTATCCAATCTGCTATTGTGTTTTTTATAGCATCTCGTACTTTCCTTGTCTGTTCCAGTTTTTCCTCTTGAGAACCTTCAAAACTCGCGGGGTCAGGAAAACTCCAGTGTATAGTTTCAAGTGATGAAGGGAAAATAGGGCATTTTGCTGATTGTGATGCGTCACATACAGTAATAACATAATGATATCTGCGTCCCTGTTTATATAGGTCAAATACACTTTGAGGTTTTTTATCAGAGATATCAAGCCCTTCTTCTTTCATTACTTCTACCACAAGGGGATTGAGTGTACCAGGTTCAAGCCCCGCACTTTCAACCTCATATCTATCACCAGCCATATTTTTAAGGAATGCTTCAGCCATAACGCTTCTTGCCGAATTGTGTGTACATACAAAAAGTACTCTTTTTTTCATAACAATATCCTTTTTTAATAGTAAATACTTTATTTATTATACATCATCTGAGGAGGGGCGGAAAATTTCCGCCCCTCCCTGATATTTTTATTTTAACCCTATAAAACCTATCTCCTCTACAATAGTTTGTCCTTCTTTACTTGTTACAAAATCAATGTATTTTTTTACGGCTCCTTTAGGTTCACCGTTTGTGTACATAAAAAGTGGCCTTGCGTATTTGTATTCTTTTGAAAGGACTGTTTTCTTTGAAGGATAGATGCCATCTATGGCGACCGCTTTTACTGATTCGGAAAGGTATCCAATTCCTACATATCCGATAGATGTAGGTGTCTGGGCTACTGTTGTAGCAATGGCCTGATTTGATGCCTGCATAAGTGCATCTTGTCTTACTTTTGCACCTTCAAGAGCAAGTTCGTTGAATGCTTCAAATGTACCTGAAGCGCTATCTCTTGAAACAACTACTATTTTTGCATTCTGTCCTCCTAACTGCGACCAGTTGCTGATTTTTCCGGTATAGATATCCTTTACCTGTTGTCTGGTCAAAGCACTTATATTGTTTGACGGATGGATTATAACCGCTATACCATCCAGTGCTACAACATTAGCCCTTGGGTCAATGCCTTTTCCTTTTGCTGTCTGTATCTCCTTAGGTTTCATAGACCTTGATGAATCAGCGATATCGCAGGTGCCATCTATAAGAGATGCAATACCCACACCAGAACCGCCTCCACCAACCGTAATTTTAATGTCAGGATGTTTCCTCATAAAAACCTCTGCTGTCTTCTGGGCTATGGGAAGAACGGTTGTAGAACCTACTATCTTGATTTCTTCTGCCTTTACTGTTGATACAAATCCCAGAGTTAAAATTATTATCCATATCTTTTTCAACATTTTCTACCTCCTTTTTAAAATGCCACTGCAAAATCTATTTGCAGTGTATTTACTTCATCAGTCTTCTTATTTCCCAGACCTTCGGTTATCATATAGGAAATTCCCAAAGTTGAGTTGTCGCTTGTCGCATACTTGAATCCGATAGTATGTCCTTTTGAATCTGTCCCACCCTCGGAGAAACTGCCGTCAGTCATAAAATCTGTAACTGCATCAGATTCAATTCTTCTATAGTCGTATCCAAACTCCCATGTCTTTTTATTTTTCGCTTTGCCCAACTTAATTCCAAATAGATATCCTTCTTTATTCTCTACATCATCTGCAATGTTCTTGACATAGTCCCCATAGAACTTGACAGGCATTTTGTTGTCTCCAAAGGATAGTTCAAAGAGTTTCAGTTCAGCAGTTAGATTTAATAGATGGTAGTCATATACATATTTGCCCCCGGAGAGAGTATTACCTTTATCGTAGAAACTGGGAGAAATATTCTTAGCAGTTCCACCCTTCAATCCTTCATAATGGTAGTAAGATACTGCCGATTTAAACTTGTTGTTTTCATATCCTGCCTGAAGTCCGACCATATAAGGGTCTTTATAATCATCCTTGTTTTCATATATAGGGAAGTAACCTGCAGTTGCGAAGATTTTGCCAATGGTAGGGGTAATAGGTAAATCTATCTGGGTGATGACTCCTTCGGGATTTACATCACTTGACCATACAAGGTTTGTGTTATAAAAAGGATTAGTCATCTTACCACCTGTGAATGAAAGATTTTTAAAAGTAGCAGGGGTATATGTTATATATGCTTTGTCAAGCCAGATGGGTTTGTCATCAAAAGAATTAGTGAATGTTTGGTTTGCTGAACTTGCTTGAGCACTATCACCAGTAGCAATACGGAATCCCGCCTTTATCTGGTCATTAACCTTTGTGTCAAATCCCCATCTGAATCTTAACCTTGTTCTATGTCTGTCATCCTTGAGTTCTCTTTCGTGTACTTCATACCTGATGCGGGCATCTCCCTTGAAGGATGTGTTTTTTATCCATTTTGAAATCTTGTCTACATCTGTTTTTGCAATTGCTTCCTGCTTGTTGACTTCATCCTGTGCCTCTAAAGAAATCTTGTATGCCTCGGCTTCGGTGAGTATGCCCTTTTCTACTAACTTATCCAACAATCTATCAACTTCACTTCCAAACGCAACCATAGTTGAGAAAAACAGTGTTGCTACTACTACCAATCTTTTAAGCATTTTTGCCTCCTTTCTGTTTTGTTTGCCATTACTTTTTCTCTCTGCCTGAACTTCTTTTTCACCTCCTTTCCGGCATTTTGAGAGGTAAAAGTAATTTTCATTCACATATAATTTACTGTTTGGAGATGAAGAATAAATCAGGATTGTGTTAAATTTGTGTTAAATTTTACTTTTTATTATCTCTTTGTTTCTTTCAACCCCTAACCTTTATCTTCTTCCTGCTCTCCTTATTTATTCCCTCTCCCCGCTTCCCCCTCATCTTTCTCCTCTCCCCTTGGGGGAGAGGGTAGGGGTGAGGGGCACATTTCCCCTCGCCCCGCACAGTGGGGAGAGGGTAGGGGTGAGGGGCACATTTCCCCTCGCCCCGCACAGTGGGGAGAGGGTTAGGGTGAGGGGTCCCCTCTCCCCGCATATCGGGGAGAGGGATAGGGTGAGGGGTCTCCCTCTCCCCGCTTCCCCCTCACCTTTCTCCTCTCCCCTAAGGGGAGAGGGTTAGGGTGAGGGGTCTCCCTCTCCCCGCATATCGGGGAGAGGGGAGGGGTGAGGGGATAGGGTATGAGTGAGGGGCTTCCCTTTTTTCCCTCGCCCCGCGTAGCGGGGAGAGGGTATGGGTGAGGGGAGAGGGTTAGGGTGAGGGGCACATTTCCCCTCGCCCCGCACAGTGGGGAGAGGGGTGCCGAGTAGAGGAGTAAAGAGCCTCTACTGGCACGCCCGCCGAGTTGGTGAGGCGGGTGACCGAAGCCCGTAAGGGCAAGACGGGTGAGGGGAGAGGATATGGGTGAGAATTGTTATAGTTTATTTTTAAAAGAAAAAATATCCTTATAGTGGGAGAGTAATTAAGACTTCTGTGCCTATACCAATATGGCTTTTTACATCAATATTACCTTTGTGAAGCATTACTATGTGTTTTACTATTGAAAGTCCTAATCCTGTACCACCGGTCTCTTTGGAGCGGGACCTGTCAACTACATAAAACCTTTCAAATATTCTTGGAATGCTTCTTTCCGGAATTCCTATACCTGTATCTTTAATACTTATAACAACATTATTCTTTTCTTTGAAACCCTTTATGACAATGCCTCCTTTATCTGTATATCTTACGGCGTTATCTATAAGGTTTATAAACATCTCTTCTATTCTGAATTTATCTCCTGAAATAACCAGGTCATCATCCATATCTATTTTAAGAGAAAGATTTTTGTCTGTTATCTTTCCTGTGAACATCTTTACTGCCTCCTCCACAACCTCCTTTATATTAATTGGAACTAATTCAATTTTTTTTGTTTCCTCAATTTCAGACAGAGAGAGTATGTCGTTTACGATATTTATCAATCTGTCGGTATGTTTTTTGATTATAGCAAGATAGTCCTTTAATTCAGGTGGTATCTCTTCCTGGAGTGTTTCTACATATCCCTTTATTGCAGTCAGTGGTGTTTTGAGTTCATGGGACATATTTGTAACCAATTCCTGTTTTATACGTGTCAGTTCTTTTTCAGATGTTATGTCTCTGCAGGAGACAAAAATATCTCCTTCTTCTCCTAATGGATAAAAAAACGCCAGAAAGTTGTGTCCATTTAAAGAAAACTCTTTTTCTATCGGGCGACTATCCTTATGGACGGTCTGAACCGCATTTATAAATTCCGGCTCTTTGAAAAATTCCAGATAGTTATGCTTCTCCATTTCCGATGAGCCCGTAAGTTTTTTCATTTCTGGATTTGCAAAGGATATAATTCCATTTCTATCTATAATAAGTGCAGGTGAAGAAAAAGAATTCATTATGTATTCAATCCTGTTCTTTAATTCTTTATTGTATTCTGAAAGAGAGCCATATTTTCTTGATATATCTTCCGATAGATTAATAAGTTGTTTGGTTTTAAGGTAAAAGAAGACGGCAAGAAAAAAAGTCACTGTTATTACCAATACCATAATAATTTCGTTCATTCTTCTATCTTATACCCCACTCCCCGCACGGTCTTTATGAATTTCTTTGCCTTGCCTAATTTTTCACGCAGGGTTTTTACATGGACATCAATAGTTCTATCAATAACGACTTTTTCACCTTCCCAGAGGATGTCAATAATTTTTTCTCTTGAGAATACCCATCCTTTTTTAGAAGCCAGTATCTGAAGAATTCCAAATTCTGCGAAAGTCAGGTCTATTTTTTTATCTTCAACATATACTTCGCGTTTTGCAGGTTCAATGCGTAATATGTTTCCAATGACGATTTTATCTCCATCAGGTTTTTGTGAATACCGTCTGAGAACCGCTTTAACTCTTGCAACAAGTTCTTTTGGAGAGAAAGGTTTTGTTATGTAATCATCTGCTCCGACTTCAAGCCCAACTATTTTATCTGCAAGTTCGGTTTTGGCTGTGACCATAATAATAGGCAAAGATGATAATTCAGGATTTGCTTTTATCTGTTTGCAAACTTCAATACCGTCCATATCCGGGAGTATCAGGTCAAGCACGAGAAGGTCAAATGATTCTTTTGTGGCTGATTTGAAAAAATCATCAACTTTAGAAAACTTTTCCACCCTGTAGCCGTCTTTCCCGAGATGGAGTGCTATGAGTTCAAGGATGTCTTTTTCATCTTCAAGAATTGCTATCTTTTCTTTCATAGTTATATTTTATCATAATAACAGTTAATTTCTTGGTATAAGTATAAAGTGTTTATAATCTTCTTATACCTTCTATAATTCCTCCTGTAGGACATATACGGCACCAAGGGTTTGGAATTTTGAAAGAGAGTAGAAGGAAAAATAGAGCAAGTACACGGTTTATCCAGGAGGTATAGTTCCACCGAAATATTTCAAATGGTTCAAAAAGAGAGAGACTAATATTAATATCAACAATGATAATTAACAATGCTAATATAATTAAGATAATGCGAATACTCTGTAATAAAAGAAGAACCTTTCTATTAATGTGCCATTTCTTTTTATATATTTTACCAATTAATCTCTGGGCTGAACCAAAAGGACAAAAGTTATAACAGTAGAAGTTCCTTTTTGTGATTAAGGGTATACTAAATGCAAAAAGAAGTATTATGAATAAAAGCCAGTGAACATGGAATGCAAAATATCCCTTTATCCATCCTTCAAAAAGGGCAAGAGAAAGTAATGATGCAGAGAGAAAGCCGGGAATAATTAAACTTAAAACATTAATGATAAATTGCATAGATATAGAGGTATATGGAAGGAAGAAATATACAACAGAAAAAATTAAAAAAAGTATAGTAAGTAGTTGTATCCATAAATGGAAAGCAGAAAACTTTACAGGAATATAAACATCATAGGTTTGTTTAGAAATTTCACCAAGGGTTTTTCTGACACCTTCTATTAACGCCCTGCTTGTCATAGTTGCGCCTGTCACCGTATCAACAGGTTTTTTATATGCTTCTTCTGGTTTTAGTCCTTTCCATACATCTCTTAACCTCTCATATACTTTTGCAGAATAGCCAGGTGTCTCATTGTTTGGTAGCGTATAAAAAATTTTTATACGATAGTCCATATCCAAACTTATGAGAAAGGGAACTTCTCCTGCGTATCCCTTTATTCCACTGTTATCAGGTGGACCGTATAAAACAAAGCCAGCAAGATGTTTCTGTTCTGTTACTACTTTATACAGACCACCTTCTACAGGAATTAAATACTTTGCTTCAGGAAATAAAAAACGGACATCTTCAATAGAGAAGGGGATGTTATTTCTCTCTTTATTTTTTATTATATGGTTTTTAAAAAAGATTAATAGACCTATTATAATAAGGAAAAGAATAGCACGCCTTCTTATTTTTTTAAAAAGTTTTAATGAGTTTTTCATTTTAATTAAATGAAAAGAGAAGCAGATATAATGTTTTTTATTAATATCTGCCTCTCTTATGTTATTATACCTCAATCTGGCGGGTTTCTGTAGATATCAGAGAGCCGTTTCTGAAATACTGAACAGTAACTGTTCTTACATTACCTTTCATCTCTCCAGGTGTGGCTATAATTTCTTCTGTAACACCTGTTTCAGTGACTCTTGAGTATTTTACAGTGGAGTTGAGTGTTGCAGCATCTTTGGCTGCTTTACTTACAACATCTTCATCCGCTTTAGCAGTTGCTTCTTTACCTTCTAACTTATAGCCGACCCACCCTCCTGCGGCTGCACCAACAGCAGCTCCAATAACAGCACCCCTCCATGGCTTGCTTGAATCAATAAGTGCTCCTAATATTCCACCTGCTACCGCACCTATTGCAGCACCCTTCTTTGTTTCTGGAGAGAGTGATTGGATAGTTGAGCAACCACTTAAGAAGATACTAAATAATAACAAACCAACTATAAATTTTTTCATTGGTCCATATCTCCATTCACATATATTTTTATTCAGCAACTGCAAAACTTACCTTTCTTACAAACGGCCAGGAAGGTTTTTCTATTTCAATCTCTCCAACTGCTTTTACAATCAACCTATCTGCAGTAATACCTTCCTTTATCAAAGCATCTTTTACGGCATTTACCCTGCGCTCAGAAAGTTTAAGGTTATAGTCAGTGGCACCTTCTGGTGAGGCAGAACCTACGATTACTATCTTTATACCAGGATTTACCTTAAGGACAGATGCATTTTCCTTAATTGTCTGGGCAGCAAGAGGTGTAATTGCAGCGCTATCATAGTTGAAATATACATTTTGAAGATTAAGTATTAAAACCTTTCCCGGTACCTTCACTATCTTTTCAACCGGTTTTTCTACCACTTTTACTTTTTCTACTACTTTCACAGGTGGTTCTATCTTCTTAACAATCGGTTCTATGACCTTTTCTTTTGCTGCTCCTACAAAGACATAGCCCCTGTTGCCCCACTGTTGGTTTTCCATGCCTGCTGGAATCTGTGTGGGCATCCACCAGTATCCACCTTTTTCTGCATCATACACCGGTGCCTTTTCTGCTCCTGATGCTCCATACCAGGAGAACTTTTCAGGTATTGTCTGCCCCATCACCCTCCCTGCTGACAGAGTAAGGCAGGCTACCATCAACACCAGCAACATTTTTGTTGCTTTTTCCATCTCTCCCTCCTTTCCCATTTATCTGGGTTAAGAAATGTTTCTTCTGTTTATAGAATAACATTCTTATTTAAATTGTCAAGTATTCGCGCGGATAGGGCACATAGGCGACACTTCCTCTCCCCTCACCCATACTCTCTCCCCACTACGCGGGGAGAGGGAAGCCCCTCACCCATACCCTCTCCCCGCTGTGCGGGGCGAGGGAAAAATTCCTAAATTCCTCCCCATATGAAGGGGGAGGATAAAGGTGGGGGTGGAGGGTATAGGAAAGGTTGCACCTGACCTACACCCCTCACCCTTCTTGCCCTTACGGGCTTCGGTCACACGCCTCACCAACTCGGCGGGCGTGCCAAACTATGCTCTTTATTCCTCTACTCGGCACCCCTCTCCCCGCTGTGCGGGGCGAGGGAAGCCTCTCACCCATACCCTCTCCCCACTACGCGGGGAGAGGGAAAAGGAGAGGGGGACAGTGTGGGGAGAAGGAATAAAAGGTGAGGGGAGATTCCTAAATTCCTCCCCATATGAAGGAGAATGATAAAGGTGAGGATGAAGGGTAAGGGTGAGGGATAAATGCCACCGCACAGAATCTTCTAACTTTTCAAAGATGTGGGAGGTATTACCTAAGGTATCTCAAATTCTGGATTTTAATATTATTGACTCCATGAGGGACTGAAAGAATTTGTTTTCCCTGTGTTTAATATCCTTTTTTCACCGCTTATAATATCCAGAATAATGAGAGATGCTGACTTTGAACGGCTGTCTGTATATACAAGGTGTCTGCTATCAGGTGCCCAGGAAATATCTTCACAGCCAAGTCCTTGTCCGATTATTCTTGTTTCACCTGTTGAGACCTCATATACCGCTAGTCCAAAACCATCTCTCTGAAATACATAAGCGATATAGTTTCCATCTGGGGAATATGCAGGAGATGTTGAATATCCAGAAAGAAAACTTATTCTTTTGAGTCGCTGTCCCTCCTTTGTCATTGTATATATCTGAGGGGAGCCATATCTGTCTGAAACAAAGGCGATTGTACTACCGTCAGGAGAAAATGAAGGAGATGCATCGGTTGAGTTAGATGAGGTAATCTGTTTTTTTATCCTTCCATTAAAATCAGCGACATAGATATCAGGTCTGCCACTCCTGCTTAATACAACAGCAATTTCTCCTGTTTTAAAAGATGGAGATGCGCAGGCATTAAGTCCTGGTTCAGCAAGGATTGTCTTCTTTTCCCCTGTTTTTAAATTCATCCTTACAAGTTTGGGCCAGCCACCTTCATAAGATATATAGAGTATTTCTCTGTCAGGTATTAACCATCTTGGATAATGGACCATATAGTCAGTGCTGGTGATTTGTTTAAGATTTTCTCCATCATAGTCAATACAGTAAATTTCATACTTTCCTGTGGCATTAGAGACAAATAATATCTTGCTTCTTGCAATCCCTGGTTTTTCTGTAAGATGTAATACTATGTCATCGTTAACAGTATGAGCAAGGTATAAAGCATCTTCTGTCTTCCTGTAGTCCTTTTCAAAAAGTATTTTCTCTTCAAGATTATCTTCAACCACTACTTTGATACCTTCAGGGGTTTTTATTCCCTGAAATATAATCTGTGTGACATATCTCTTTTTTGCTATATCAGGACTTTCAACAAAAATCGCATCATCAATAGTGAAATAACCTGAATAGGTCAGGTCCCTTTTCAGAGTTGAGAGGAACTTTTCCCAGTAAGAATCTCTTTCTGTTCCAAGAAGTAAAACAATCTCTGCTTTTTCCTGAAGGTTTTTTGTAATCTGAAGAAAGACAGTAGTAGAAGAAAAAGCAATTTCTGTTATTACCAGTAAACAGATTGTGAAAAAGAATCTTCTCATATTCTAACCCTCCGTTTTAAAGTCAATTATTATATCAAGATAGTTGTGTGTTATCTCTGCTGGGAATGGCTGCACCTGTTTTGTTGATATAACTGCTTCCATGACAGACCTGTCAAATCTTGTATTACCTGAACTCTTCTCAAGAGAGATGTTTTCTATCCTTCCGTCCCTATAAATTCTAAAAGAGATGATAGCAGTCCTCTGTCCAATGATATTATCTGTCTTCCAGTTTTCTTTTATTTTTTTATGGATGTTTGAAAGATACCAGTCAGGAATACTCATCAAACTTGATATATTAATTTCTGGTGTTTCTATTGTTTCTCTCTCTATCTTTTCTATTTTGACAGGTTCCTTTGACTCAATTGTTTTTGGTGATTTTTTATTAGTAATCTCTGTTTTCGCAAGAAGTGATTCTCTGAATTTCTCTGCAGAAAAAGCAGGGATTTCTTTCTGGATAGGTTCCTGTTTCTCTATCGTTTGTTCTTTTGCAGCAGTATGTTTTTCTTTCGGCTCTTTTTTCTGAATTTTTAACTGTGGTTCAACAGGTAATTTTTCTGATGGGGGAGATATCACTTGAGGTGCAGGAATTACAGGAATATCAATAATATAAACGGTAAATACATCATTTTTACTAATCTGTCTTTTTATCGGAGATATAAGCAAAAAAGATATACCCACCATATGCAGAAATAAGGAAATTCCTGTGCTTTTCCTACCTATCTTACTTGTTCCATTTCTGCCTGTGTAGCTAGCCCTATTGTTTCTATATTGCATTTTTTGGATATGTCCAGCACCTTTACTACATTTTTGTAGAGGACTGATTCATCACCTTTTATTACAACAGAAAGGTTTTCATTAATTCTTTTCTTTTCTCTTAGTATATTATACATCTCTCTGAGTGTAACCTTACGGTCGTCTATATAATATACATCTCCTGGTGCTATGGTTATAATAGTACTATTTTCTACCTGAACTCTTCCCGGAGATGAGGTTGGTAGTTTTACCTCAATCCCCTGTTCAAGAAAGGGAGAAATAATAAGCAGGATAATTACAAGTGTCAGTGCCACATCAACCAGATTAGTTATATTAACCCGGGAAAAGGTAAGGTCTTCACTATTTTTTCTGATAGAGTTCATTTTTGTCCTTTTTAACCTTTTCTGTCAGAATATGACTTTAAGTATTCTATAAGATAAGGAAAAAGGAATTCCATCTTTTCAAGGATATGGTTAAGTCGCTCTTTATAATAGTTATAACCAATTGCTGCAGGGATAGCAACAATTAGACCTACGACAGTTGTTATAAGTGCAGTAAATACACCTCCCGCAACAAATCTTACAGAAGAGGAACCTGCTGCTGCAATTCCCTGGAAGGATAAAAGTAACCCCCATACAGTTCCTAAAAGTCCTAAAAAGGGTGATATTGTAGCAGTAGTAGCAAGTGTTGTAAGTTTTACTTCAAGTTTACCCGCTTCTCTAATAAATGCTTTTTCCAGATATACCTGGAGGTTTTCTAAATTTCCCCTGTCTCTGACCTCAATGCCATAGTTAAGGATATTACTTAAAGGGCAATTTAACAACCGGATATTTCCACCTTTTTTTATCTGCCTTTCAAATATTCTGTGTTTCTTTTCTATATCCCTGAAAATAAACAACTTTTCAAGGATAATCTTCCAGGAATAGAGGGATAGCAAGACAAGAACAACAATGATAAACCGTCCCACTACATCCGACTGCTTCCATGATGCAATCCAGATATTTTCCATTTCTAATTTGTTTTCATAGATTCGAACATTGCTTTAACGGATTCTGTCATATCTATATACTTTGCATCTGCTGGAATATCAAGTTTAAAAATAGAATCAGGTATAATATCTGTTTTAATATCCAGTACGTCAATCCACATAGCAGGTGTAGATGTTTCTCCATATAATTCAATCTTTTCAGGAAACAGAGAGGATGGATTTATCCATACCAAAATTTTTTTAAACATATTCTGGTTGCCCTGTATACCCATACCCGAAGAGAAATTTTCCATCCCTGCAATATCTGTTACTGTGATGAGATAAAACTCTTTCCCATCCCTAACCCTTTCTTCAACAGTCAGTTTATCAAGTGATTTAGAAATCTGGTTTATTGCATCGCTATTCATCATAAAAACCTGCTGCTTGCCCATCTGCTGCCTCATATTTTCAGGCAGTTTATTAAGGTCAATTGTCATAACTGTGTTTAACATCTTTTGATACTGAATTATCTTCTGTCCATCCATAAGCATACTCTGTTCCATCGGCTGTGGCATTCCCGGCTGGCTCATTGTCATATCCATCCGCATCTTATTACCTTTATGCCATAAATTCACAGGCATCTTCATTATATTACCCATCATCGGCATATTAATTACATATTTTGCACTTATACTATCTAAACCACTATATTGTTGAGACATACGGATGAAGAGTTCTTCCTTATTTACCTCTGCCTGCAGAGAAGATATTATTCCAACCAGTACTGTAACTACAATGAATATCTTTCTCATATTTTATCCTCCTTTTTTTGTATTACAATAAAAGATGCCTATTTTGTATAATATCATATTTTTTATTAAAAACCAATTAAACATTAGACATTTTAGATATAAAATATTATTATTACAGTGAGGAAAATTTTAGATAGGATGTCATATGAAACAAAAAAAATTATATCTTTTATTAGTTTCTCTTACCCCATTAATATTTTTGCCCTATCTAAGTAGTACCTTTCATTTGCCCAAGTTTGTCTGGATATTTTTCACAACGGTTTTACTTTTTTGGTTAGGTATAAAGGAGAGGTTGTTTGGGTATTGTAATACTTTCATTTTACCTGTAGGTCTATTTTTTATCTGGTCTGTCATAACCCTTACTAAATGCATCAATATCTTTGCTGGTTTGCACAGTATTTTACTTTTTATACTTTTTATCACATTTTATATTTCACTGGAGAATCTTGTAGCAAGAGATAATACAGTTATAGACGTTTTTATAAAGTATGTAGTAGGAATAACTTTTATTGTTTCTGTTTATGGAATTTTACAGGTAAGTGGTATTGATTTTTTAAGATGGGAGGTAAGAAACAGTGCATTATCTACATTAGGCAGGCGGAACTTTGCTGCTGAATATCTTGTGATGGTAATTCCATATATTTACTATTTAGCATTAAGAGAAAAGAAGTGGTTTTTATATATAGTATGTGTTTTTTCAATAGTTCATCTTATTTTTACTTTTACCCGTGCAAGTTATCTTGCCTTTTTTGTTTCCGTTATTATATTTTTTATACTTGCTGGTGTGAAGATACCAGTAAGGAGCAAGGTAGTATTTATACTTATTATTTTACTTTTTTCTCGTATAGGTTTTTCTGAAGTTAAGAGATTTGAGAGGGGGACAATAACAAGCAGGATATTAATCTGGAAGGTTAGTTTAAAAATGATAAGAGAGAATCCTTTTATGGGTGTAGGTTCTGGTAATTTTATTATAAACTATCCTTACTATGGGATAGGGGAAGAAGCGTTGCGGGGAGTATCACTTGTGGTTGATAGGGTGCATAATGACTATTTAGAGGTGGCAGCAGAGACAGGTATTCCTGGTCTTATTCTTTTTCTTTATCTTTTATATTGTTTTTTCCAGGTTTGTTTTATTTTATATAAGGGACTTGATAGAGAAAAGAGGTTATTGGTAGCGGGTATTATTTGTTCAGTAGTTGGGATATGTGTTAATGCTTTGGCGTCATTTCCTTTTAAAAATCCTGCTACATTACTTATTTTCTGGGTGAATATTTCCTTTGCTGGTGGTTTATACAGGAAGTTAAAGGGTGAAAAACCTGTAAAAGTTAACTATTCTCTGTTGAAAATATATCTCGTCCTTTTTACTCTTGTGGGGAGCATTGTTAGTATTATGGGTATAAAGGCAAGTAGGTGCATCTTCTTTGCTAAAAGTTTGAAAGGCGAAAAGGCACTTATGTTTGCAGAAAAATCAGTAGTGTATAATCCATTTTCATCTGAAGGAATTTTTATGGCAGCCAAGTTAGCAACAAAACAGGCTGAATATAAAAAGGCATACAGATATCTCATTATGCAAAAGAAATATGAACCATATAGTGATACTTTATACAATAATTTTGGTTTGATATATTTTTATCTAATGTATTTTAAAGAGGCAGAGGAAAGTTTTCTTTATTCATTGAAATTAAATCCTATTGTGCCAGATGTACATAACAATTTAGGAATACTTTACCTTAATACAGGTAAATATGATGAGGCAATTCCTTGCTTCCTTAATGCTACATCTTTGAAACCTAATTTTGACCTTGCATATTTTAACTTAGGGCTGACTTATTATCTAAAAAATGAGTATATACAGGCAGAGAAATATCTTAAAAAGGCATTGGAGATAAATCCTGAATTTGAAGATGCCAGAAAATTATTAGCAGAGATGGAAAAGTAGGATTTTATTGCAATATGAGAAGAGAAAAGAATATCGGAATAGATGCACACGCAATTGGTTTGAAACAGGGGGGGAACGAAACATATGCTATTGGACTACTTAAAGGACTTTTATCTATTAAACATCCCTGTTTTAATTATATTGTTTTTATTTCAGAGAACATTAATATTCCTGACTTTTTACTTGATAATGAGCATTTTTCAATTGTTAGTATTTCGCGCCGGGCATATTTAAGATTTTTAAGGGATATTTCTATTAAGACCTATACTGAAAAATTGGATGTACTTCATACCCAGTATCATCTACCACTTATCAGTCACTGCCCTGGAATTATTACTTTGCATGATGTATCTTTTCTTAGATTTCCAGAGTTTTTCCCGAAGGAAATCTACTGGAGATTAAGAATATCTCTTCTTTATAGTGTAAGAAAAGCAAGGAAAATTATAACTGTTTCTGAGTTTTCAAAAAAGGAGATAATAAAGTTTTATCGGATAGAAGATGAAAAAGTTGAAGTTATCTATAACGGTGTTTCAGAAACTTTCGGGACTATTGATATAGAAAAAAATAAGGGGGTTCTTAAAAAATACGGTATAACAAAGCCATATATTCTTTCCGTCTCTAACCTTCAGCCAAGAAAAAACCTTTCCAGGCTGATAAAGGCATTTGTCTCACTTGTGAAAAACAATGAAAGGTTTCCTTATAACTTAGTAATCGTTGGTAAAAAGTTATGGCTTTACAATGAAATATTTGATGAGATAAGAAATTCTAATTTTAAAGAAAGGATAGTCTTGACAGATTATGTGTCTGAACAAGACCTTGTATGTCTTTACAATTTTGCTGAGGCATTTGTTTATCCTTCCCTTTATGAAGGATTTGGCTTGCCTGTTCTTGAAGCAATGGCGTGTGGGTGTCCTGTTATAACTTCTAATATCTCTTCTTTACCGGAAATTGCAGGTAATGCTTGTTTTCTTGTTGACCCTTATGATGTAGAGATGATAGCAAAGGCAATAAATAACGTAGTTACAAATTTTGATTTAAGAATGAAACTAAAAGCAGAAGGAATAAAACAAGCACAGAAATTTTCATGGAAAAAGACAGCAGAGAGTACAGCGAAGATTTATGAAAAAGTTCTCTAAATTTTATAAATTACAAAATCAATGGTAAAAAGAAACAATTTATTTTCTATTATTTTATAGCCAGTAATGCCGGCTTCTGCTAACATTTTTTTTAACTCTTTTTTTGAACACAATCTCATATAGTTTCCCGTAGCCCATGATTTTCCTATCAGTTTTATTATAATATCAAACCACCTTTCAGGTAATAAAAAATGAAGAAGAGGAATTTTAGTATGAATCTCTACAGGAAAAAATTTATTGGGTGTGGTAATGAAAAATGACTTACAAACCCTATTAATCTCCTTTAAAAAGTGTATCTGTGTATTTCTATCACCTACATGTTCCAAAACAGCATTAGACCAGCCAATATCAAATTCCTTATTTTCAAAAGGAAAGGTAATCCCATCATATCTAATTGTTTTTATTTTTGGATATTTTTTCATCAAATTTGTGGGTTCTTCTATTCCAAGAGCAGTGATTTTTTCTGGATATGGATAATGTTTTTCAAGATAATTGTCAATATCCCTATATTCTATAGATTGATATCCAATATCAAGAATTTTTACATTTTCATCTATTCTGAAAAGTGTTGTGAAAATTTTCCATTTTCTATTTCTGTTCCATGCGGATATTTTATAAGATATATCCATAGATTTTATTATATCACAATGCTATAAATATTCAGCAATAATTTTTGCAATATAAAGATTGTTATTTTAGTATGGCAAGGTGTATAATAAAAAAATGAAAATAGCGATAGTGGGAACAAGGGGAGTGCCTGCAAGGTATGGTGGATTTGAGACCTGTGCAGAGGAGTTGAGTGTAGGGCTTATTAAAAAAGGACATAGGGTTCTTGTTTCATCCAGAAGATATCTATATCCGGAAAGGCATAGATTGTATAAAGGAGTAGAACTCTGTTATCCTGTTAGTATCCCCGGTAAGATAACAGATACATTTTCTCACACATTCTTCAGTATACTGCGTGTTCTTATCTGGAACCCTGATGTGATACTTATTTTTAATTCTGCTAATAGCCCTCTTGCTATTATCACGAAGATTTTCGGGAAGAAGGTTATAATAAATGTAGATGGACTTGAGTGGAAAAGAGCGAAGTGGGGAAAGATAGCGAAAATGTATTATAAATTCGCTGAGTTTTTTTCCTCTTTTATTGCTGATGTTGTGGTCTCTGATGCAAAGGCAATAAAAGATTATTATCTTAAAAAGTACAATAGGGAAAGTGTTTATGTGCCTTATGGGGCACCACATATTGAAAGTAAAAACCCTGCAGTTATTAAAAAGTATGGATTACAACCAGATGGATATTTTTTCATAGGTAGCCGTCTTGAACCGGAAAACCATCAGGATATGGCTGTAGAGGCATTCCAGCAGGTAAAGACAGATAAACTTCTTGTTATTGCAGGTGGTGCTAACTGGAAAAGTTTATATGTTAAGAAATTGCAGGAAATAAAAGATAGAAGGATAATATTTTTAGGCCCTGTATATGAAGCAGGGTATGTAGAGGAACTTCATATAAATGCCTATGCTTATATCCATGGTAATGAGGTAGGAGGAACAAATCCTGCACTGCTGAAAGCAATGGGTAGTGGAAACTGTATTATTGCCTTTGATGTTCCTTTTAACAGAGAAGTTTTAGGAGATGCAGGGCTATATTTTAAGGATGTGTCAGAACTTAAAAAAAACATTGAATTATTGCTTGAAAACCAGCAGATTTTAAATTCCTTAAGGCAGAAAGCAAAAGAAAGGGCATTAAATTTATACAGATGGGAAGATGTTGTAGATGGATATGAGAAGATTTTTACAGGACTGAAATATGGGAAGTAGAAAAATTCTGGTATTTATTGATGGGCTTATTATTTTTATATCCTTTTTACTTGGTTATTATTTCAGGTTCTATTCAGGGCTTTTTGTATATAAAGGGATACCTTCCATCCATTTTTATCTTAATATCACCCTGTTTGCGATTGTTATATATCTTATAGTGCTTGTATCTTTTGGTATATATACAGAGAGATTATTCCCAAATTTTATCAAAGAATTTGCCCTGCTTATTCAATCTACTTTCTGGATGGTAATAGTACTTACAGCGGGAACATTCTTCTACAGGGGATTTGCATATTCACGGCTGGCCGTAGGATTTGCAGTGCTTTTTTCTTTTGTCTTCCTGTGGATTTCTCACTATATTTCTACAAAGATAGAAAGCAATGTAGAAAAGAAACTTCTTCTAATTGGACAGGGAAAACAGATAAACTCTCTGATAAAGCGGCTCAATCTCAGATATCCTTCTATAAAAATAGACATTTTACCAGAATTTATAGATGATTTGATAGAGGATAAATTGAATAAGTATAGATACTCCTTTATTATCGCTACTCCTAAAAATTATTCAGAAAATCTTAAACTTTACAGAATAGCAGAGGAGAGAAAAACCCATCTTTATCTTATTCCCGAGATATACCAGTTTTTTCACTCCGGCTCAATGGAAGATATAGATGGTCTTCCGCTGATTGTCACAGGAAGAGTAACTGTTGAAAAATTTCCTGGCAGGGTATTAAAAAGAGTTCTGGATATAACAGCAGGAGGTATAGTTTTTCTTCTCTTCTGTATAATCCTACCCCTGTTTTGTATTGTTATTCTTGCGGATTCTAAAGGACCTATTTTTTTCCGACAGAAAAGGGTGGGATATAAAGGTAAGAGTTTCAGAATATATAAGTTCAGAACAATGAAAATTGTACCGGATATAGCCATACCTTTTACAAGTCCAGATGATAGTCGTATTACCAGAACAGGCAGGATATTAAGAAGGTATAATATTGATGAACTTCCTCAGATATTTAATATCCTTGACGGTGATATGTCTATTGTTGGGCCACGTCCGATATCAATAGAAGACAGATTTATGATTGAACAGGACTATTTTAATTTACGTTTAAGAGTAAAACCTGGACTTACTGGTTGGGCACAGGTTCATGGACTTAGAGGAGGACATATTGAACCGGAAGAAAGGTTTCAGTACGACCTATATTACATTGAAAACTGGAATATATGGTTAGATATAGCAATAATACTGCTTTCACCAGGGGCTATAAAGAATGCGTTTTGAGAGGAGAGTATGAAAAAACAGAGGAAAACAAGAGCAAGGGATATATATAAAATATATAAATCAGTAGCACTATTTATTTTTCTTTTTATCGGGCCACTTATACTTTTTAAGCCTGCTTATGATTATACAACAATAAAGAACATTACTGGTTATCTCCTATGCATTCTTATTTCTGCTATTTTTGTTATAAATAAAAAAGAGTTCACAATAGAGAAAAGAACTTTCATTATATTTTCTGGTTTTGCAATCTGGCTCCTTGTCTCTTGCTTTATATCTCCATTTGGATATGGTGCAGCACAGGCGCTAGAAAATTATATCCTTTATTTTTTAATTTTTCTTGTTGCTCTGAATATAAAACTGGACAGGAAGGATATTTATTTATGGGTATCTGCGGGTTTTATCGCTTCGGTAATTGCTCTGGGAAATTTTATAGGGCCTAGAAGATATGTGGTTTCAACCTTTGGAAATCCCAACTTTTTTGCAGGTCATATATTGATGATTTTTCCACTTGCCTGTGCATTATATCTTGCTGGTGATAATAAAAAAATTGAGCGAAATTTATTACTTACCTGTGCCATTTTATTTTTTTTAAGTATCCTTGCAACGAAATCAAGGGCTGCCATTCTTGCTTCTGTTTTTAGTATAGCCACTTTAATATTTTTAAGTTATAAGAGAAAGGAAATAAAAAAATATTCAGGTTATATAGTATTTTTTATAACGGCTGTTTTTTTATCACAGCGATTCTATCAATGGTTTATTACAAATATAAGATGGTATATATGGAGAGGCGCTTTTAAAATGATAAAATTAAAACCCATTACTGGATGGGGACTGGGGAATTTTCCATTTTTCTATCCATATTACAGAATAAGAGAGTATTTTTTACAAGTGGAATCAACGCCTGTAACAACGCAGGTTCACAATGAGTACCTTCATATATGGGTAGAAACAGGGTTAATGGGACTCCTTCTTTTCTTGGGTTTGGTATTGATTATTATAATTAGTGTTAGACATAAAAGAGAAGAGAGTGAAAAATTTGATGAGATGTGTATCAAAGGATGTATAGCAGGAATTTCTGCGGTGTTAATTGATAATATTTTCTCAACAAATTTAAGAAATCCTTCAACTGCAATGTATTTCTGGTTTTTGCTCGGGGTCTCTACAGGGTATATTAAAAATAAAGTGGAGTTTAGGTTAAATATCTCAAGGACTCTATGGTATACAATAGGGATAACTGGTTTTGTTATGTGTGTGTTCACTTTCTATTATAGGATTGTACCAGATATCTATTTTAAAAGAGGTGTCTGGGCAAGAGAAGATGGTAATTTGAAAAAGGCAATAGATAATTATTCAGTAGTATGTATTTTAAATCCGTATAACTATGAAGCATGGTATAAACTTGCTTTTGCTTATGGAGAATCTGGACAGCTAAATAAGGCAGAGGCAATTTATTTGAAGATAAATAATTATATTTTCCCTCATTATGCAAAGACGGACTATAACCTTGGAGTTATATATATGAGAAAAGGCGAATATAATAAAGCGTTATCTTATTATAGATGGGCTGAATGGTTCAATCCTTATGACATAGATGTACTATGTACAATGGCTTCAATAAACATTATGTTTTTAAATAATATACCTGAAGCGGTGGCTTATCTTGACAGGGTCTTGACAATAGCCCCTGAAAACGAGTATGCTAATAGGGTCAAAAAGATGCTTAAAACAGAAGGAAAGATATAAAGAGGAGATATTTATGGGTAAAGTATGTGAAATATGCGGAAAAAGGAGTAAAACAGGAAATAGCAAAAGCCATTCAAATGTAAAGACCAGACGGGTGTGGAAACCTAATATCCAGACCATTCTTGCTGATATAGAGGGTAAGAGAAGACGGATAAATGTGTGTACAAAATGTCTCAAAGCAGGAAAGGTGAAAAAAGCCACTCCAATTGTGGCGGAGAAAATATGAAAGAAGTATTTCTTAGAAAAATTTGTTTAGTAGTTTGACTTTGCTCAGTAAATCCCAATTATTTTAATGATTATCCTGTAAAGATTATTGTGTTTGCGGATATAAGGTGTATAAAGAATATCTACCTTTTCTGCCCACCTGGTAAAATTATGCATAGTGTCGGGGGAAAAAGCTTCGTAGATAGCATCTTTTTTCTTTAGCCAAAAAGTTCTGTTATTTTCATTATTCCTAACAGAGACATTTTTTAGATGAACATCTTTACAGAAAAAAACAGGTTCAGGATTCCCTTTACCAAATGGTTGTAAATAGTTGGTGACCTCTTCTATTATAGAAGGATTAAGGTCCGTGATATCAAAAATACAATCATAACCATCTGTTTTTTTATCAAATTCCCATTTTATATTTTCCCAAAAATTTTTTATTTTTGGAATGTTGGCAACAGAACACTTAAACCCCATTGCCTCTTTGTGCCCTCCCAGAGATAACATATATTTTTTTAGTGGTTTAAGTTTTTTATAGAGGTTATAATTCTCCGGTGCCCTTATAGACCCTTTTAAGAAATTGCTTGAGAGATGTCCTACCATAAATGGTTTACAATACTTCCCCGTTAATCGTGAAGCAATAATTCCACATATTCCGGGAGATATTTTCTCTGAAATCACAATACCCTTTTCTATATCCCTTTTTTTGATTTTATCCATAGTTTTTGCTACCATTTGATATCTTTCCCTGTCCAACTGTTCTATCTCTTCAACTATTTTTTTGATATAGGGGTCGTCGTTTTCTATTAACAGATTCAGAGCAACATCTGGTTTTCCAGATCTTCCGGGAGAGTTAAGTCGAGGAATTATTCTCATTGATATATCCTTCAGATTTAACGGAATATTGAGGTTGTTTTTTTCAATAAGAAATGCCAGCCCCTTAATTTTTGTAAAAGGCATTCTGCGAAGCCCTTCTTTTACAAATACCCTGTTTTCTCCCGTTAGAGGAAGAGAGTCCGCTATAATTGATAGGGATACTAATTCAGGTAAGTTATATATTCTTTCTCTAACTCCAGGCAGCAAAATTCCCATTCCTTCTATAAACTTATATACAATACCTGCACCACTTAAATTTTCAGTTCCTTCGGGCCATTTCTTTTTCAACCAGGGATTTACATATATATGAAAGGATGGAAGTTCAGATGGTTCTCCTATGTGATGGTCAAGGATTATTCCCTTTATTCCATAGTCCCTTGCTTTTTTGAGTGCTGGATAAGAAGAAATTCCACAGTCCACAGAAATCAGGAGTGAGTATCCTTCTTCTGCAAGTTCATCTATAAGTGGCTCTTCTATCTCATAGTCCTCGTCTAATCTGTGGGTAAGGCGAAATGAAAAATTTGCATCCACAACTTTAAGAAAATTTAAGAGAAGAAAAGAAGCACATATCCCATCAGTATCTCCATCTCCGTAGACAAATATTTTCTCTTTTTTAAATATGGCTTCTTTCAGTACCTCGCACGCTTTTTTTAAATCAGGTATAAAGAATGGCTCGGAAATACTTGAGAGTCCATTATATAGAAAATTTAACATGGATTTTTCTGTTTTATAACCTCTGGCTAAAAGGATTTTTTTGACCAGTGGTGGTATATGATATTTTTCCATTATTGCTACTTTTGAGAGATTACACGGACTTTCACGCCTGCTTCACTCAAAAGTTCTCCTGCCATCCTGTCAGGATATCCGCTTTTTATTACAATTTCTCCTATACCTGCGTTTATAATCATCTTTGCACATACACTGCAAGGATGACAGATAATATAAAGGATACTTCCCTTTATAGAAACACCATGATATGCTGCCTGAATAATAGCATTCTGTTCTGCATGTAATCCCCTGCATAATTCGTGCCTTTCCCCGGAGGGTATCTTTAACTTTTCTCTTATACAGCCCACTTCTTCACAGTGAGATATTCCAGAAGGTGCGCCATTATACCCGGTTGCAAGAATTCTCTTTTCTTTCACAAGAACCGCTCCCACATGCCTTCTTATACAGGTAGAACGGCTGCTTACCAGCTCAGCAATTCTGATGAAATATTCATCCCAGTCAGGCCGATGGATAGATGGGGAATTCATGAGCGAATCTCCTTACCTTTTTAGCAATATCTTTCAGAACTTTTTTATTTTCTCTGTTTTTTAATGTATCGTCCATCCATTCAGCAATGAGTGCCATATCGTTTTCTTTCATTCCTCTACTTGTAACAAGAGGGGTGCCGATTCTTAACCCGCTTGTGATAGATGGTGGTTGAGGGTCGTATGGAATAAGGTTTTTGTTTGTTATTATACCAACTTCCTCAAGTAGTTTTTCGTATTCATTGCCGTTTATCCTTTTATTTCTCAGGTCTATTACAAACAGGTGGTTATCCGTTCCTCCGCTTACAATTCTGTAGTTTCTATTTTTAAATTCTTCACATAGTTTTTTACAGTTTTTAATTATCTGTTTCTGATAGTCAAAAAAGTCAGGCCTCATCGCTTCTTTGAAAGCAAGTGCCTTTGCTGCTATTATATGCATAAGTGGGCCACCCTGAATGCCTGGAATTATGGAATTATCAAGTTTATTGCTGTATTCTTTTTTGCAGAGAACCAGTCCTCCCCTTGGTCCCCTAAGGGTTTTGTGTGTGGTTGAAGTAACGAAGTCAGCAAGATGGACAGGTGATGGGTGAAGATTTGCAACAACAAGTCCTGCAATATGTGCTATATCAGCAAGAAGATAGGCACCTACTTCCTGAGAGATATTATAAAACTTATTAAAATCAATAATTCTTGAGTATGAACTTGCACCGCATACAATCATCTTTGGCTTCTCTTTTAGTGCTATCTCTCTTACTCTGTCATAATCTATCTCTTCTGTTTCCCTTTCCACATTATAAAAAACTGCCTGATAAAATATTCCAGAGAAGTTAACTTTTAATCCATGTGTTAGATGCCCACCAGCAAGGATATCCATAGCAAGGATTTTATCACCTGGTTTAAGTACCGAAAAATAGGCAGCCATATTTGCTTGACTTCCTGAATGCGGCTGGACATTAGCATGTTCTGCTCCCAACAGCATACAGGCCCTTTTAATAGCTAAATTTTCAATCTCATCAACGAATCTGCACCCACCATAATAACGTTTACCAGGATATCCTTCTGCATATTTGTTTGTAAAAACGGAACCCATTAACTTCAGAACATCTCTGCTTACTATATTTTCTGAAGGGATAAGACCTATCGTGTCTCTCTGTTTCTTTTGTTCACAGAGGAGAGCATTATAAACTTCTTCGTCAATATTTTTAAGCATCTTCAACCTCCACAATTGGTATTAATGAAAAGTCAGCAAATAGAAGAAATAGGTTATTGATTTTTTTCAATAATGCCAATCTGTTATTTCTTAGGTTTTCATTTTCACACATAACAAGGACATCATCAAAAAATCTGTCAATGATTTCACGCCATTTACTTAATTGTCTGAGGAAGCCCACATAATCTCTGGTTTTATTATCAAGTAATTCTGATATTTTTAGGTTTTCTCTATAAAAATGATAGAGTTCTCTTTCTGTCTTTTCAACAAGCATGGATTCTTCAAAAGTTTCCGGCGAGACACCTTTTTCTTTTGCCTGTTTTAAAATATTGGCAACCCGGATGAATGGAACAAGTATATTTTTTGCCGAACCTGTTTTGAAAAAGTTTTCAATTGCGTCTATCTTCTCTCTTAAAATTACAAGGTTTTCCCCATCCACCGCCATAACTGCCTTTCTAATGCCAGGAGAAATACCTTCACCTGCAAACAGGTTATCAATACGTTGCAAGATAAAGTCCATTATTCTGTCCTCTCCTTCAGAGGAATAAGAACCAAAAACTTCAAGTATTTTTCTGATTACCTCTCTTAGGGGGAAATTCAGTTTTCTATCCCATATTATTTCAATCAGACCATTGGTAGTTCTTTTAAGTCCATAAGGGTCTCCACTACCTTTTATTTCCATATTATCCAGAAGAAAACCACATATAGTTTCAAGTCGTACTATAATAGAAGATACGGCTGATTCTTTAGTCCGGGGGAGAGCATCTCCACTATATCTAGGCCAGTAATGCTGTTCAATCCCTGATGCAATTATACTGTTATATCCGTTTTTCTCTGCATAGATTCTGCCTATAACCCCTTCAAGTGCAGGGAACTCTGTAACCATTAAGGTTGACAGGTCATTTTTACATAGAGAGATTATCGTGTAAATGTTTCCCTTTTCTTCATCGCTTAAATCAAAATAGTTGTTCATTATACTATATATCTTTTTGAATCTTTCAACCCGTTCATACATACTTCCCCATTTAGGATGGTATATGATATTTTTAAGACCATTTATATAACCGGCAAAGTCCGTTCTTAAATCCATTTTTATAAAAAATAGAGCATCTTCCATTTTCGCATACAGAACATCCTGATAATTGTTTTTTATCTCATCTCCTCCAACTCCATCAAAGACAGCTATATAATTTCTATTCAAATGCCCATTCTTATCTAATAAAGGGATACCATTGAGTTTGGTTATCACTGCGCTCACTATTTCCTGTGGAATCTCTAAGTACTCTTCTTTTAATCTACAAACCTCTATAACCGGATATTCCAGTAAAGATACAACTTTTTTTAGATGTTTTTCATCTAAAATAAAATTCTTAATTCCCGTTTTTCTTGATATCTCTGCTTTTACAAATTCAAAACGGATATCAGGGTCAAACATAACAAATCTTTTAATAACCTTGTCCATATAGTCAGAGGGATTGGAAACCTTAAATCTACAAGGTGCAAGGGTTCTGTGTCCGTATGAAAATTTTGTGCTTTTTATTCCGGCAAGGGATATTTTTATATCTTTTTTCCCATAAAGTGCTGTTATCCACCGGATTGGTCTTAAAAATTTGAAGTTTCCTCCATCCCATTTCATCCCTCTTGGTATCTCTATTCTTCTGATGCTCTCTTCTAAAATATCGCCAAATATTTCAGAGGTCTGTTTCCCTTTTTCATATTTAATCAGGGCAAGAACTTTTTTCCCCTTTCTTTCTTTGACAAGGAGATTTTCAACACTCATATTGTGTGAATTTGCAAATTTATATGCTGCCTGTTTAAAATTCCCATTCTTATCAAGAGACATTTCAATAGGTGGTCCATATATTTCTGTTGTTATATCCTTCTGTTTTGGACTTATATCTTTTATATATAAAATTATCCTTCTTATTGTATAAAAAAAATTTACCTCTCCATGGTCAAGGCGGTATTCTACCAGTAATGAAGTAAAAACAGGTACCCATTGTTCTCTGAAATACTCTCCTGCCCAGAAAGGTAGGTCTTCACATCCTATTTCTATTAGAATATCCTGTTTTTTCATTAAAATAATCTCTTTTACTAAAATTTAAAATGGAAAGTTAAATTTTTAATTTACATTATACATAATTTTGTCTTTCTCCGCAACCAGAAAAAATATAAGATAACCGAAACAGAAAGTAGTATATGTACAAGCCAAACACCAAGAAATACAGGGATTTTACCTGCTTTTGCAAGGGTAACTCCGGAGGAGAATATACCGTAGCATATAAAAGACATAAATATAGAAAGTCCCAGCACAAATACCCGTGAAATTTTATGTTTTATATAAAAGAAAGGGACAAGGATAAAAAGAAAGAACATATTCAAAAGGGGATAGGCAAATCTTTCCTGATAAGCACTTTCAAGGTAGACAGGTAATATATTAAGTTTTTTTAACTCTAATATCATATTCCTTATCTCTTTATAGGAAAGTTCATTTATATCCCGGGATTTTTCAACAATAATATCAGGTTCAATCATAATTGGCAGAATCTTTTTTTCAAAATTCTCAGAATTTTTTAGGTGGCCGGACTTATCAAAATACCATAACTTACCTTTTTTGAAAAGCCAGTCACCATTTCCGACATATATGGCAGTTGTGGCGTTTACGGTAATAATGTCACCATTTTTAAGTATCTCTGAAAATTGTATCTTCAAAAAATTAGAAGGGGGGATAAATTTTTCACTATATAAAAGATATCTATCCGTTGAAAAACTCAATATCTCTATTTCATTCTTTTCTTCTATCTTGCGAAGTAGAAATGGGGATGAGAAGTTTTTGATATAAAAGGCACATCCTGAAATGATAAGTCCACATATAAACAGTATTCTTAAGATACTTATAGGTCTTATTCCTGAAAATTCAAGGACTCTTACCTCTCCATATTTTATCATCTCTCCAAGTAAAAACATACTGCTTAAAAATGTAATAACAGGAGAAATCTCTACAAAAATTGATGGTAATCTATACAGCGGTTTTAAAATGCTAAATCTGCCACCATGTCGTATAATAGAATAAGTATTGTCAATAATTTCTATGAAAAAAAACAGTATAAGAAAAGATATGCTTACCATTAAAAATAATTTTAAAAAAGTAGATATAGTATATCTTGTTTTTATACTCATTTTAAAAAACTCCATACTATGAACAAAATGACTACAGGTAACCATACAAACAAAGATATTTCTGTTTTATAAGAAAGGACTTCTCCAAAGACAACCAATTGTAGAAAGAGCATTGCTATACCTCCTCCAATGCCTATGTGAAGCAATCTGCTTTCCTGTTGTAATCTTATACCGAGAGATGTCCCTATAAGAACAAAGACAATTGGAATAATTGAAAAGACAATTCTTTTCTGTATCTCTATTTTTTCCCTTATGCCGTTACTGGAAAGTAGTTCGGCGATGTACATTTCGGAAACTTTTGGTTTTATAGTACCATGGATACCAAAATTATGAGGTAGAGGTATTACAAACCTGTAATTAGCAAAATCTAATTTTGATATTGTCTGGACAGAATCATAAATTATAAGAAAACCATCCTGCAGGTTAAATATCATCTGATTTGTGGCAGGGTCGTAATTTGCCCTACCTCTTTCCGCTTTTAAAAAGTGGGTTTTCTCCATCTCTTTATAGGTAATGGAGATATTCTTCATTTTATAGGATGGTTTTATTTCTTCAATATAAATTGTGATACCTGGGATATCTGTGGTTGTGTTCTTTTCCTGTAAGAGAGAGAGGGGATTTTTAAATTGAAGGCGGTATATCATCTCCCTCCTTTTATAACTAATTTCAGGAAGAAGGAAAAAGTTAAAGAGAAAGAGAAGTAAAGACCCTACAAAGGCAAAAATAAGAAGGATGGTCATTAACCTGTATGGATTTATCCCTGATGAAAAAAATATTAATGTCTCCCTGTCTATAGCAAGACGGGAGAAAAGAGAAGATGACGCATAGAGAAAAGAAAGTGGAATGATGTATAAGAAAGAAGAAAACAAGGTAAGGAAAAAAATAAAGAGAACAATAACAGGATAAAAAGTGCCTTTTACGAGCACTTCAATTATTTGAAATACAGCATCAAGTGAAAAGATAAAGACCGTAATACCCACTGCAAAAAGAAAATTTATAAAAAACTCCTTACTTATATAACGGGTCTTAATTTTTATTTCCATTACCATTATTGTAAAATATTAATCCAGATATGTCTATCAACAAAATTCTGAATCTTTTCTGGGCTACAAGATGTATGGGGTGTAAAAACACATCTTCTCTTAACAGATATGGCTTTTGTAGAGAGTGTGAAGAACAGATAATACACATAGAGAATTATAATAACACAGAGACATTTCATATTCTAAGATATGATGGACCTGTAAAAGAAGCCATACATTGGTTGAAATACAATAGGAAAAAATATTATGGAAAAAGGTTTGCTTTACTTATTCACGACTTTCTCATTAACAATAGTATAAATAATTTTAATGTTATAATTCCTGTACCACTTTACTGGACGAAAGAGTTTTTCAGAGGATTTAATCAGTGTAGCATCATTGCTTTTTATCTTTCAAAACTCTTAAAAAAGCAATATCTTTCAGGTGTACTGGTCAAATGCAAAAACACTCTTTCTCAGACGGCGATGGATAAAACAGGCAGGGAAAAAAATGTAAAAGGAAGTTTTAATGTAAAGAAAAGGCATCTCATAAAAAATAAGAAGGTTCTTCTAATAGATGATGTTTATACATCAGGTGCAACAACACAGGAAGCCAAAAAAACATTATTGGAAAATGGTGCAGAGAAAGTTATAATTTTAACGATAGCGAAGGTATAAATAATAGAGAAGGAAGAAAGGCGTGAGATGTAAGAATGGAAAAATTTCCCTCGCCCTAACACTCTCCCCGCAATCCCCCCTCACCCACACCCTCTCCCTCAGGGAGAGGGGATAAAGGAGAGAGGGAAGAAAGGGGTGAGGGGAGAAGTAGGGGTGGAAAGATGTAACGGTGGGACCCGCCACTAAAGAGCTGGCGCCAGGTTTATCACACAAATGTGTTAGCCAGGACCGTGACTTGAAAATAAAATTTTGACTACTTTTAAAAATAGTTTATAATAATAATTCAACCCTTTTTAATTTTAACAAGGAGGATAGGATGGTAAAAATAGGAGTTAATGGTTTTGGTAGGATAGGGAGGTTAGTATTAAGGGCTGCAATAGAGAAGAATTTCCCGGAGATAGAGTTCGTGGCGTTTAATGATATAACTGATGCAAAAACCCTCGCACATCTTTTTAAGTATGATTCCAATTACGGTATATATCCTGGTAAGGTTGAAGCAAAAGATGGAGCAATTGTGGTGGATGGAAAAGAGTATAAAGTTTTTGCAGAAAAAGACCCTAAAAATCTACCTTGGAAAGAACTTGGTGTGGATATTGTTGTAGAATCCACAGGGCTTTTTACTGAAGCAGCAAAGGCAGCAGTTCATATTGAAGCAGGAGCAAAAAAGGTAATTATTTCTGCGCCAGCAAAGGGTGAAGATGCAACGATAGTAATGGGGGTTAATGAAAACACTTATGACCCTGCAAAGCATAACATAATATCAAATGCTTCTTGTACAACTAACTGTCTTGCACCTATGGCAAAGGTTCTTGATGATACATTTGGGATAAAGAAAGGGCTTATGACTACCATACATGCTTATACAAATGACCAGCGTATTCTGGATGCACCACATAAAGACCTGCGCAGGGCAAGGGCTGCTGCACTATCAATGATTCCGACAACGACAGGGGCTGCAAAGGCAATAGGTAAGGTTATCCCATCTCTCAACGGTAAAATGAATGGTCTTGCAATAAGGGTTCCTACATCTTCTGTCTCTCTTGTTGACCTTGTTGTTGAACTGGAAAAGGCAGCAGATGAAAAATCAATAAATGCTGCCTTCAAATCAGCGAGTGAAGGAAAACTAAAAGGGATATTAGAATACTGTGATGAGCCCCTTGTATCAAAGGACTTCTTCAAAAATCCTAATTCCTGTATTTTTGATGCCCTTTCAACTTATATCATTGAAGGCACAATGGTAAAAGTAATGGGATGGTATGATAATGAATGGGCTTACAGTTGCAGGGTTGTTGACCTGATTAGATACATAGTGAAAAAATAATTTAGGAGGTGGGGGATATATGGAACTCCAAACGATTAAGGATAAGGATTATAAAGGTAAACGGGTCTTTTTACGTGTTGACTTTAATATTCCTGTGGAAAATGGCGAAGTTATGGATGATACAAGGATAAAGGCGGCAATCCCAACAATAGAATATCTTCTAAAACAGGGGGCGTCTCTTATTATTTCTTCTCATCTTGGCAGACCAAAAGGCAAGGTTGTTCCTGAAATGAGTTTGAAGATAGTTGCTGAAAGGTTAGGCAACCTTATAGGAAAAGATGTAAAATTCATATCAGATTGTGTAGGGCAGGAAGTTAAAAAAGCATCGCAAGTCATTAAACCAGGAGAAATCCTTCTTCTTGAAAATTTGAGGTTTCATAAGGAAGAAGAGGAAGGTGACGATGAGTTTGCTAAAGAACTTGCTTCTCTTGCGGATTGTTATGTAAATGATGCCTTCGGCACCTGCCATAGAAAACATGCTTCTGTCTATGGAATAACAAAATTTTTCAAAGACATAGCAGCAGGGTATCTTATAGAAAAAGAGGCAGCATCTCTTTCAAAACTTCTTGAAAATCCTGAAAAACCATTCCTTTTGATTCTTGGAGGAGCTAAGGTTGCTGATAAGATAGGGATGGTTAAGAATCTCCTTGATAAGATAGATACTCTTATTACTGGTGGTGTTATGGCATACACATTTATAAAGGCAAAAAACTGGGAAATAGGAGATTCTAAGGTAGAAATGGATGCAGTTCCACTTGCCAAAGAGATTGTCAGAGAAATAAACAAAAGACATCTTGAGTTTCACACACCACTTGACCATATCATTGCTGATAAAATAGCCCCTGATGCACACTATTTTGCCACAGAAAGAGGTACAGTTCCCCATAACTGGATAGGTGTGGATATTGGACCGCAGGCGATTGAAGAATATACCGACTGTATAAAAAGAGCAAAAACAATCTTCTGGAATGGACCTATGGGTATATATGAGATAGAAGCATTTGCAAAAGGAACTATTGAAATTGCAAAGGCAATAGGTCAGCATGAAGGTGTGTTTTCAGTTATAGGTGGAGGGGACTCAGTTGCTGCTGTAAATAAGGCAGGTGTTGCAGATAGGATATCCCATATCTGCACAGGTGGTGGTGCCTCTCTTGAGTTCCTTGAAAAGGGAACATTACCTGGTATAGAGGTATTGAAAAAGTAAGAGATAGGAGAAGAAGATGAGGAAGAGTTTAATTGCAGGAAACTGGAAGATGTATAAAACGCCGGGGGAGTCCATTGAATTTGTTAGGATATTAAAAGATAGTGTAAAAGTTTACAGTGATAGAGATATTCTTATATGTCCTCCCTTTACGTCATTGGTTCCTGTTTCTGATATATTGGAAGGCACTCCTATAAAACTGGGAGCACAAAATGTTTTTTTTGAAGAAGAAGGTGCATTCACCGGAGAAATATCAACGCGAATGTTAAAAGACGCAGGGGTTTCTTATATCATCTGCGGTCATTCAGAGAGAAGAAATATATTTATGGAAACAGATGAGATAATAAATAAGAAGGTAAAAAAAACTGTTTCATCAGGAATTACAGCCGTTCTCTGTGTGGGAGAAAAACTGGAAGAAAGAGAGAAAGGAAATACGTTTAATGTGATTAAAACCCAGATTGAAAAGTGTCTTGAAGGGATGAGAGACACGACAGGTGTCGTTATTGCCTATGAACCGGTCTGGGCTATAGGAACAGGGAAGAACGCAACTCCAGAACAGGCAGAAGAGGTTCATTACTTTATAAGAGGATTGATTGAAAAGTCATTTGGAAAAGATTTTGCAGAAAAGATACTGATACTTTATGGTGGAAGTGTTAAACCTGAAAATATAGATTCTTTAATGGCTCAGGGAGATATTGATGGTGTTCTTGTAGGTGGAGCCAGTTTGAAGTTAGAATCGTTTTTGAGGATAATAGATTATAAAAAGTAATAAGTCAAAAGTATGGTTTTTAAAATTTTAAGGTTTAGAATTTTAGATTTAGAGTTTAAGTTAAAGGGGGGAAGATGTATCTTGTATTGCTGATTTTTCATCTTATTGTTTCACTGCTTCTCATAGGAGTGGTTTTATTACAGTCGGGAAAAGGAGCATCTCTTTCAAATATATTCGGGGGTGGCGGGATGGAAACTGTCTTTGGTGCAGAAACATCTATCATATTAAATAGAATAACGTCTATCCTCGCAATTATCTTTATAATCAGTTCCATTCTGCTTGCTACTTTGCCAGGGAAATTAACTACAAAAAGTATCCTCCAGCAAGAAATACAGAATGAACAACCAATCATTCCCCCTGTATCTCCTGAACTTCCTGAAAATTAAGTTTTGGATTTATGGAAAAATTAATAGAACTTCCTGAAAAAGGCAAGGTGGTATTTTTGGGTGATACCCATGGGGATTATAACACTACGAGAATGATAATAAAGGGATTTATCAACAAAGATAATCATTATATTGTTATGCTTGGTGATTATGTAGACAGGGGAAAAGATTCAAGGAAGAATATCGATTTTTTGCTTGATACAAAGAAGAAACACCCAAACCTTATAATGCTTGCAGGTAACCATGAGATGTTTTTTGTAAGAGAGTGCAGCCCTTCAGATTTCTGGGATTCTCTTTCAAAAGAAGATTATGAATATTACAAAAATATCTTTTCAGAACTTCCACTTGTTATTTCAGGGAATGGTTTTCTGGGATTGCATGGAGCTCTCCCTGATATAGAAAAAATAGAAGATATAGATACCATACAGCCGGGAGATGAAAACTGGATAAGGATAATATGGGGTGATTTCAGAGACAAACCAGGGATGGCTCTTGGAAACTTTCTTGGAAGACCAAAATTCGGTAGGGATTATTTTTTAAAAGTAATGGAGCGTCTTGAAAAAAATGTCCTTATTCGTGGACATGACCCTCTTGTTTCTGAAAGGATTTTTAATAATAGATGTCTGACATTATTTACATCTTCCAATTACGGAGATAGAAAGATAGCCATACTTGATTTAGAGAAAGAAGTTAAAAGTATAGATGATATTGAAATAGTTTCTCTGGATGCTGTTGATATTAAGTTATGTTAATAAAGATTTGAAATGGAGAATGAGGAAAACAAGATATGAAAAGACAGGACTTCGGAGGTTATAAATTAGAGGAAGTAATAGGTGGTGGTATGTACACCAAGGTTTACAGGGCTCATTCTGCCCTTGCTAGACCAATATATGGTGATACAGTAGCGATAAAGATACTATATCTAAAAGGAAGTTTTCGCGAGCGTGCAAAACTTATAAGCCAGTTTGAGAGGGAAGCAGAGATAGCAACAGGGCTGAACCACCCTAATATAGTAAAGGTTTATAATTTTGGAAAGTATCATAACCAGTATGCGATAATTATGGAGTATGTAAATGGGACAAACCTGAAGGAGATGCTCTACCAGAAAAATAAACTACCCCTTAATGTTCTTATTAAAATACTCTATGAAGCAGGACAGGGACTTGCTCATATTCATAAGAACAATATAGTCCATAAAGATGTAAAGCCAGATAATATCCTTGTATCGGAAGACCTGGCTGTTGTTAAGATGACCGATTTCGGGATAGCAAAACTTCCAGGACGTTTATGGCAAAAGGATATATTTCCAAAAGGTGGGACTGTTACGAAATATGGAACAATTTCCTATGTGGCTACTGAACAGGCACAGGGAAATGCGAATTTTTATTCTGATATATATAGTTTTGGTGTTACCATTGACGAGGTAATTACAGCGAAAGTTGAAGTTCCTGATGAGCCAGAAAAGAATCAGGAGGACTATTTTAGAAGGATAGACATGAGGAGTTATAGAAAGAACACAGGAAAGCAGGCAATACTTTGTGAAGATTTAAAAATCCCTTCCGAATTGAAAGAGATTATAAGAAAAGCAACCAGACAGGAACCTTTTTTAAGATATCAATCAATGGATGAATTACTTCTGGAACTTAAAAAATTTTTATAATGAAAAATCACATAGCATTTATTCTTCTTGTTGTTCTTTTCGCAGGATGTCATACATATCACATCAAAAGAGAAGCCGAAGATACAATTGTGCTTTCAACATCTTCGGACCCAAAGTCGTTTAATCCAATCATAGCCAAAGAGACAAGCACAACTTCCATAACACAGTTTATATTTGAAGGGCTTATATCTATTGACGGCGTTACGCTTGAAATTAAACCTTCACTTGCGAAAAGATGGGAGGTGGACAGTACCGGGAAGGTGTGGAGATTTTTTCTACGGGAAGATGTAAAATGGAATGATGGGCATAATTTTACAGCAGATGATGTTGTATTTACATATAAAAATCTTATCTACAATCCAGATATTCCTACAAGTAGTAGAGATGTTCTCAGCATTGATGGTAAATAT
>JAMWCZ010000048.1 GCA_023819225.1 Candidatus Omnitrophota bacterium | reverse complement strand
GACAGGAAGGAGCGGTATCAAACGGATAAGTTTTTTTGATGCATCTGAATTTCCTGTTCGTATTGCTGGGGAGGTAAGGGATTTCAATCCAGAAGAGTTTATAGACAAGAAAAAGGCGAGAAAGATGGCAAGATTTTCCCAGTTTGCAGTTGCCTGTTCTAGAATGGCTTTAGAAGATGCAGGGTTAAATTTAGAAACTATTAAAAAGGAATATCCTGGGATTGTTATGGGGATATCAAGCACTGATTTTAAGACGATGGAGGAACAGTGTAAGATTTTATACTCTAAGGGATTAGAAAAGATTAATCCTTTTTCTTCTTTTGTCAGTGTTCCAAATGCTCCTTCTGGAGAGATTGCCAGTGTCCTTGGGATTCCTGGATTTAACCTTACTGTCTCTACAGGTTGTGCTTCAGGACTTGATGCTGTGGGCAGTGGTTACCGTTTGATAAGGGAGGGAGAGACAAAGTATGTTATAGCAGGTGGTTCTGACTGTCCTGTGACACCTTTGATGCTTGCAACCCTGTGTGCTGCAGATATTATGTCAAAGATTGAACAGCCAGAGAAAGCAAGCAGACCTTTTGATAGATACAGGGATGGGGGGGTGCTTTCCGAAGGGGCGGGAGTTGTTATACTGGAAGAATTAGAGAATGCACTGGCAAGAGGGGCAAATATCTATGGAGAAATCATTGGCTATGGTCAGAGCATAGAAAGCAGGGATGAGATAATGGGAACAGGCCTTAAACGGGCTATAGAAAAGTGTTTTGCCGATGCTGATGCCAGTCCTGACAATATAAGTTATGTTTCAGCCCATGCCCCTTCTGATAAACTTCTGGACCTTTATGAGACAAAGGTTTTAAAGGATGTCTTTGGCTCTTATATATACAGGATACCAGTAAGTTCAATAAAAGGGCATACAGGTAATCCATATTCAGCAGCAGGGGTGATGCAGGTAATCTCTGTGGTTATGGGGATGAAGGAAGATGTTGTGGTTCCGACAATTAACTATGAATTTCCAGACCCGGAATGTGACCTTGACTATGTCCCAAATTATCCAAGAAATAATGAGATTAACATCGCTCTGGTCAACTCCCATGGTTTCGGTGGGGCAAATTCATCTGTTTTGCTCAGGAGATTTGAATGAATATATCAACAATAGTTCTGATATTCACTCTTTTGCTGAATGGATTCATTATATATCTTGTATATAAAAGCAATCCAAAACGTCTTACAAACCGTATCTTTTCTTATCTGGTAGCAAATATGTGGTTGTGGAATCTGGCTGTGCTGTTTATTGTTGAATCAACTACAATAGAAAAAACTGCTTTCTGGATTAAAACAGCATTTGCAGTTGGAAGTTTTGTCCCTTTATTCCTTTTATTACTGGTTTATTCAATTACAGGAGAAAGCAGACCATTTTTCAGGAGAAAGGACTTTCTGATAATGTTGGTATTATCTATCTTTTGTTTCTCTATCAGTTTTTCCCCCAATTTATTTATATCTTTAAAACAACCCACAGTTATAACAGTTCAGAATATTCCTGAAGCAACCTATGGATGGCCATTTTATGCCTTCTTTATTTTATTTTTCACGCTTGGCTTTTATGCATTAGGGATATTATTTAAAAATTTAAAGAGTAAAAAAGGATTACCAAGGGCTGAACTGCAATATATTCTTCTTGGATGTTTTCTAGGATTGTTATTTGTGTGTATTACTAACTTTTTATTCCCTGTCTTTTTTAAGACATCTATTCTTGTTCAATTTGCTACTGTCGGTGGATTGATAATGAATGGAATTATTAGTTACGGGATAACGAGATATAAGATTATGGATGTATCTGTCCTGATGCGAAGAATCCTTTCCTATTCCTTTCTTATCCTTTTTGTCTTTGTAATTTATAACCTTACACTTTTCTCCCTCAGGTGGTTTCTCCTTCTTCGTCTTCCAGAAGCATCCATTTTGCCAGATGTACTTGCACTTCTTCTTATTGTATTTATCTTTGACACTGCAAGAAGAAAGATAAGTAATTTTGTCAATTTTAAAATTTTTAACCTTGAATATTCACCGGAGGACACCCTTAAAGGATTAGAAAAGGTTTTCTACACAGTCGGGGATATAAAGACATTCCTTGAAAGGTGTTTAAAAGTAGTTCTTGAAGGCACAGGTATAAAAGAAGGAAGAATATTCTTTACCCCTGGAGAGGGATATAAAAGTCATTTTGTTATTTCTGTATCTTCACAGGAAAGACGCGCCTCTGATAATTATATATATCCTGAAACAATAGAAAAGGTATTAAGACTAAGAAAAATACCCCTTGTAAAGGGAGAATTAGAGAGAAGAATTCCTGATGAAATGACAGTGACTATTATAGAAGAGATGAGAAAAATCAATGCAGAGATAGCACTACCTCTTTTAAGTGATGATAAACTCCTGGGGGTTTTGTGTTTTGGTGAGAAGATTTCAGGTAAGTTTTTCTCTCCTGAAGATGAAGAGGTCTTTTCCCGTCTCTCATATTATCTTTCTCTTAAGGTTCAGAATTTCCTCTTCTATGAACAACTTGAAAGAGAGAGGATATACCAGGAAACACTCCTTGAAAACCTGCCCATAGGGGTTATCGGAACCGATGCAGATGGTTATATAAATATTGTAAACAGGGAAGCAGAGAGAATCACAGGACTTAATAAGGATGATATTGAAAGAAAACACTTCAGCGAGATAATGCCCGAAGAGATTAAAAAAATTCTTGCTTATTCTATCCAGAATAAAAAGGACATGAGATACCTACAGTTCAAGATGAAAAAAGAAGGGAAAGAGATATCTTTAAGTGCCAACGCTTCTTTATTTTACAGTAAGGATGGAAACTTGATAGGTGCACAGGTTATATTTTCAGATGTTACGCACTTAGAAGAATTAGAAGAAGGGATAAAGCGTGCAGAACGACTTGCCTCTTTAGGTGTTATGGCGACAGGTATTGCCCATGAGATAAAAAATCCATTAGTTTCTATAAAAACCTTTGCACAACTTCTTCAGGAGAAGTATAATGATAAAGATTTCCGTGAGCAGTTTTCTTCTCTGGCTATAAAGGAGGTTGATAGGATAAATGCGCTGGTGGAAGAAATTCTTATGTTTGCTAAACCAAGAAATATTGTATGGGAAGATGTTGATATAAAAGAGATTATCAAGGCAACACTGATTCTTCTTCCACCGCAATTTCCTGATAAAAAGATTGAAATAAGAGAAGATTTTTTTGAAGGGCCTATTATTATAAGAGGGGATGCGGATAAACTTAAACAGGCATTTCTTAATATATGTATCAACAGTGCCCAGGCGATAAATACAGAAGGAGTTATAGAGATTAAGGTTAAAAAAGAAGATGATATAGCAAGGATAGAGATAAGAGACAATGGCTGTGGAATAAAAAAGGAAATTCTGGATAAGATATTTGAGCCGTTTTTCACAACAAAGGCGCAAGGTACAGGACTGGGACTTTCAATCGTGGCAAGGATAATAGATGAGCATAAAGGAAATATAAAGGTAGCAAGTGATGAAGGGATAGGGACTACAGTTTTTATAGAGTTGCCTGTGAATCAGAAGGAGCACGAGACGGATGAACTATTTAGTTCTTATAACGGAAAATAAGGCAATAGCAGTGTCTCTGAAGGCGATATTTAAGGATGACTATTTGATAGAGGATGTGCAGCCGGAATATACATTAAAGGTTGTTTCAGAAAGAAGACCAAGGATTATATTGCTGGATTCTCAATTTAGCAGGGTAAACTCTATGGAACTTCTCGCTGAATTGCTTTCCTATGACCCTACACTTACAATAGTGAAGATTGTCCCTTCTTTTGATAAAGTTGCCAAACAATCTCTTGAGTTAGGTGCTTTTGAAGTGGTGGAAAAGCCATTTGATATAGAAAGGATAAAGCATACCATAAAAAGAGCAATAGAAAGAGAAAAATTTATGGGAGATAGAAGAGAAGATGTAATAGAAAAAAAGAAAAAGGAAAGAGAGGATGAAGATATATCTTTCGGTATGGATAATGAACCATTCTTTCAGTCGTTTTTAGAGATAGTGGCTGAGAATTTCTCGGATATTAAAAAGACAGGGTTAGAAGTACTTAAAATAATCAAAAAAAAGTTCCAGTTTAACCGGATGCTTATCCTTCTGAAGGACGGGACATTATTTGTGCCATCAGTTTCACTGGGGATTGGAGATACATTTACAGGATTAGAACTTCGTCAGAGTCATCCGCTTATACTCTGGTTTCTCAATAAAAACCGTGTTCTTAACCTTGAATCTGAATCCAGTATACCTTTTGAATGTAAGGGTTTTATGGAGACCCTTAACTGCCGTTTTGCCTGTCCGTTAATGACATTAAAAGGTGAGCTTATAGGAATTTTTTTTGCAGGAGATAAAATCACAGGAGGCGAGATAACAGCAAAGGAGATACGCTCTTTAAGTATGATAATGGACTATCTGAGCACTGTCTTTGAAAACGCCTTCTTATACAGAGAAATATGTTTCCATAAGGAATATCAGGAAGCAATTTTTCATAATATACCGACCGGTATTATAGCGGTGGATAGAGATGGAAGAATTGTTGTATTTAATCCCTATGCAGAAGATATTTTCGGAATAAAATTTGAGGATATAAAGAATGAACCGATAGAAAAAGTTGGCTCCCAGATAGCGGACTTTATAAGGAGGGCATTGAATTCGGGAGAGGCATTTAATAGGGTAGAGATTGAATATATACCGACAAGAATTATACTGGGTTTAAGTACAAATGTTTTAAGAGATGCAAATGGAGTTATCAATGGGGCTGTCGCTATATTTCAGAATCTTACTGTTATCAAAGAGATTGAAAAGAAAGAAAAAGATGCAGAAAGAAACAGATACTGGAGTTCGCTTGCTTCACGGCTCTCGCACGAACTAAAAAATCCTCTTGTTGCAATAAAGACATTTGCCCAGATGTTACCTGCACAATATAATGATGAGGAATTCAGAGAAAATTTTTCTGAGGTTGTTCAGGCAGAGATTCAGAAGATAAACGAGATAATAGAAAGGATAAATAAAATTGCTGATATGATGGAACTTAAAACAGTTTATGTGGATATTGTAGAACTTTTCAAAAAATGCATAGAGGAAAGGGATAGGAAAAATAGCATAAAATTCATTTTTTCAGGTGAGGATAAGATTCTTGTTCAGTCAGATGTGGATAAAGTAAAAGAAGCAATAGGGTATATTGTAGAGTTTATATATGATGATATAGATGGAAATGGTCCTGTCTATATCAATTTTAGGAAGGACAGGGGTAATTTAGAAATAGATATATATGAAAGAGGCAATAAAATAAATCTACAGAATGAGGAAGAGATTTTTATCCCTTTCAGTCCATCAATAAAAAGTACTATCTCAATAGGAATTATGCTTGCCAAAAAGATATTTGAATCACATGGGGGAAGGTTCAGATGTAATCTTCAGCCATCCGGGAAAAATTTGATAATTACTCTTCCAGTCAGTATTCCTGAAGGTGAAAGAAATTTGGCTCTCTAATTACAAAGATGTATAATAAAAAGATAGAAATAACAGGGATATAAAATGGATGGGAAAAGAGTTTTAATAATAGATGATGAGCCGCAGATAGCAGGTCTTTACAGGGAATTTCTTGCAGGTGAAGGATATTATGTTTCCTCCTGCAATAATGGAAATGAGGCAATGATACAACTTGAAAACGAAAAATTTGACATTGTATTGCTTGACATCCAGATGCCAGGGATAGACGGTTTTACAATACTTTCCAGGATAAGAGATAAAGGTATCCCGGTGGTTATAATAACGGCTTTTGGAACTGTTGAGAATGCAGTCAGGGCTTTAAAGTCCGGTGCCTCGGATTTTCTTGTAAAACCATTTTCTCTTGAAGACCTTTCACTTGCTATTAAAAGGAATATTGAAAGTAATGGTGCCGCATCCGAGATTTCCAGATTAAAGATGATAAAGACAATACTGGAATTAAATCGTATAATTGTTTCCCTTACAGAACTTGACCTGCTACTTGATAAGGTTCTCAATATTGTGAATAACATATATCAACCAGAGCTTATTGCTATGTATATTGCAGGAGAAGAAGGAGAAAATTTTGTTTTAAGGAAGTACATACCTATAAAAAATAAACTACCTGAACAACTTCCTGTAAGTTTTAAATACACACAGGTTGGAAATATCTTTAATGAGAGAAAAGTACTGGTTGAAAAAGAAAAGAATTGCAGGTTAACAATCCCTCTGACAGGTACGAAGAAAGAGATTGGTTTTATGTATATAGAGATTCCATTAACAAAAGAGATATCGGAAGAAGAGATAAAATTTCTTGAAATTTTTGCACTCCAGGTTGGCATAGGCATAGAAAATGCGATACTCTTTGATATGGTAAGAAATTCTTATATTAATTCTATAAAATCACTGATTAACTCTCTTGAAGCAAAAGATTCCTATACAAAAGGACATTCGGAGCAGGTTGCATATTATTCACTTCTCATAGGGAAAGAGATGGGTATTGAAAGTCATAACCTTGAGGTATTAAAGAATGCTTCTTATCTCCATGACCTTGGAAAATTAGGAATAAAGGACTCCATTCTTCTTAAGCCCGGCCCTCTTGACAGGGATGAAATGGAGGTTATAAGACAGCATCCATCAATGACCGTGAAAATTCTTGAGCCACTCGGTCTTAAAAAAGATGAGATTGCAGTATGTTTTCATCACCATGAAAGATTTAATGGGAATGGCTATCCTTTAGGATTAAAGGGAGATGAGATACCCTTACTTGCCAGAATTCTTGCTGTTGCAGATGCTTACAGTGCTATGGTTTCTGAAAGACCTTACAGAAATGCAATGACTGAAGAGGAAGCAATTACTGAACTGAAGCGGCATTCTGATAGTCAATTTGATAGAAGTGTTGTGGATACCTTCATCAAAATACTTAAAGAGAATAAAAAGGAGGTGAAGGAGGATGAAAGAAATTGAGATAGGAAAAATTTCCCACTATTTCAATCATATACAAGTAGCAGCGATGAAGGTGGAGAATGGAGAACTAAAAGTAGGAGATAAGGTTCATATAAAGGGGCACAGTGAAGATTTTTATCAGGAGATTACCTCAATTCAGAAGGAGCATCAGAATATTGATATAGCGAAAGCAGGAGATGATATAGGATTTAAAGTGGAACAAAAGGTACATCCAGGGGATATTGTATATAAAGTAGTGGGAGAATAGAAATTTATAACTGAATATTAAAAGAGAGGAAAAAGATGGTCAAATTAATGCGTTTTTTTTCAAGTGATATGGGTATTGACCTGGGAACAGCAAATACCTGTGTATATGTCAGCGGCAAGGGTGTCGTTTTAATGGAACCGTCTATTGTTACGATGAATCTTGAGACAAAAGAGGTTGTGGCTGTTGGGAATGAAGCAAAAAGAATGTTAGGGAAGACCCCTGCTAATATCGTTGCGATGAAACCGATGAAGGATGGTGTAATTGCTGACTTTGAGGCATGCGGTGCTATGCTTAAATATTTTATATCCCGCGCAAAAACACCAAAACACAGGTTTGTATTACCACCAAGAATAGTAATTGCAGTTCCATCAGGGATAACAAGTGTGGAAAGAAGGGCTGTTAGAGATACTGCTTTAAAAGCAGGGGCAAGACAGGTACATCTTGTTGAAGAACCAATGGCTGCTGCCATAGGAGTGGGATTGCCTGTGGGAGAACCCTGTGGAAGTTTTATTCTTGATATAGGTGGGGGTACAACAGAAATGGCGGTTATTTCTCTCGGAGGTATTGTCCTTACAAAAAGTTTAAGAGTGGCAGGTAATGAGATGGACCAGGCAATTATTGACTATATGAAGAAAAAATATAACCTTCTTATAGGTGAGAGAACAGCAGAAGAGATAAAAATTAATATTGGGTCGGCATTTCCTCTTGAAGAAGAATTGACACTAGAGGTTAATGGAAGAAGTTTAGTAGAAGGACTTCCAAAGATGGTAAAGATAACATCGGATGAAATCAGGGAAGCATTAAAAGAGACACTGTCTCAGATAGTAAATGCTATAAGAAATATTCTTGAAGAGACACCACCTGAACTGGCAAGTGACCTTATTGAGAATGGTCTTACTATTGCCGGTGGTGGTGCCCTTTTAAGAGGGATTGATAAACTTATATCTCAGGAAACTAAACTTCCTGTAGTTGTTGCAGATGACCCGTTGAGTGCTGTTGTAAAGGGGACTGGTAGAATGTTGGAGGAAAGCCAGTATCTTAAAGAATTCCCGCAGGAATAAAAGTAATTCAGAAGTAAAAATTTGAAAGATAAAAATGTTATGGCGCTTCAGAAGGGAAGTTATATTTATAGTAGGGTTTTTAATATCATTTGTGATTGTAAAATATCACTCTGTGAAGATTGTCGGTATTGAAAACCAGCATAAACAAGAGGTCAAAATAGTAAACTACGAAGAACTGATTGCCGAAAATATTAGATTAAAGGAAATCCTTGATATAAAAAAAGACACCTCCCTTTTTAAAAGAATAGTTGTGGGTCAGATTGTATCAATAAAACCAGTTGTTTTCCCTGTGGAGATAATTGTTAATAAGGGGATAGACGATGGGGTGAAAGAGAATATGTCTGTCCTTTCAAAGGATATGTTTCTTATAGGAAGAGTGACAAAGGTGGATAGAAACACTGCTTCTATTATGACGCTCTTCAATACAAAGTCAAAAATCAGTGTTATAATAGATAAAACAAGAGAAATAGGAGTGCTTGAAGGTGGCAGTATTCCCCTTCTTTCTTTAAGATATATACCTTCAGATAGTTGTGTAAAAATAGGAGATAAGGTAATTACTTCCGGATACAGTGATTTTTACCCAAAGGGCATTGAGGTTGGAGAGATAATAAAGATAGAGAAAAGTCATGATACACTATTTCTGAAAATCTATGTGAAGCCATTCAGTTGTGTTTCAGGGTTAGAAGAGGTTTTAATAGGTGAATAAGAAATCCGTACTGTTAGGTGAGCAGTTTCTTGTGATGATGGGACTACAGATATTTTTTCTTAATTACTTCAAATCAGCAATAGTCCCTTCTTTTTTCCTTATATGGTTGCTAATTCTTGTATGGGATGGAAATATAGAAGTGGCTCTATTTATGGCTTTTATTACAGGGATTATTTACGATATTATCTCAAAGGGGTTTTATGGGATGACAAGCATAATTCTCCTTGTTATTGTATATATAAACTCTTTTTTAAAGATAAAAAGTACAACTGGTAGAATTTCATCTGTTTTCATATTCAGTATGATATATTTCATAATGGGGCTCTTTAAATATCCTGAAGGATTTTTATGGAATTTCACTACATTGCTCAGATATTCATTGATATTTGCTTTATATAACTCTGTAGTTGGATTTTTTATTGAGGTCAGTATGAGAAGGTTAAGGTTAAAATGGAAGGCGAAAAAAGATTATTTATCAATCTAACAAAAGTATTTTTTGCTGTGGTTATATTAAGGTGTTTTTATCTCCAGGTAATAAGATATCCATACTATAGAAATCTTTCTTATAGGAATTGTATAAGAACTATTGAAACAGGTATTCCCAGAGGTATCATCTATGACAGAAATATGCGACCACTTGCCCAAGATGCACCCGCCTTACATCTTGTATTTGTACCATATGATTTAGAAAATCCTGAAAAGGAAGCAACCATTCTTTCAGGGATTATCTCTATAGACAAACAGGAGATATTGAGAAAATTCAAAAAAAGGTATGCCAATCCATTTGACAGGGTCTATATTAAAAGGCAACTTACAAAAGAGGAGGTTTCCCTTATAGAGGAAAATATGCCAGTCCTTCCCGGTGTGTTTGTACAGGAAGGACTTATCAGGGATTATATGCTGGGCAAGGATACCTGTCATCTACTCGGTTATACAGGAGAGATATCTGAAGAACAATTAAAGTTGTTAAAAGAAAAAGGTTATAAACAGGGAGATTTCGTAGGACAGGATGGTATAGAAAAAGTGTATGATGACTATCTTAGGGGTATCCCTGGTGGTATTCAGGTAGAGGTTGATGCGCTCGGTCATCAAAGAAAGGTTATGGGTAAGAAGTATGCTTCTCCAGGTAATAATGTTGTCCTTACTATTGACCAGACCATTCAGGAGGTTGTTTCTGAGGAACTCGGAGATAGAAGAGGATGTGTAGCGATTATGGACCCCAGAAATGGACAGATCCTTGCTATGGTGAGCAGGCCTGGATTTGATGCCAACAATATCAAGGACTACCTGAATAGAGAAGGACACCCTTTTCTTAACAGGGCAATAAAAGGTATGTATTCCCCGGGTTCTGTATTCAAGATAATAACAGAGATTACATCTCTTGAAACAGGGGCGATAGAAGAATATGACCGTGTGGAATGTACAGGTGAAATTGAAGTTGCAGACAGGACTTTCCATTGTTGGAAAGAAGAAGGACATGGCTGGGTGGATATAAACCTTGCTTTGCCATATTCCTGTAATATATTCTTTGGAACAATAGGGATGAGGGTAGGTGTGGCTAAGATGCTTGAGTTCGCTTCTATTTTTGGACTCGGAGGCATAACAGGTATAGACCTCCCCGGAGAAAAACAGGGGTATTTGCCGGATAAGCGGGAGATAGACCCATTAAATCTTTCAATAGGCCAGGGACCTATACTTGCAACCCCAATTCAACTTCTTTCACTTATATCAACAGTGGCTAATGGTGGTAATATCTGGAAGCCGTATATAGTGAAGGAAATAATTTCACCTGACGGTAAGAAGATTAAGGAATTTTCCCCGGAACTAAAAAAATTTGTATATGTGAGTGAAGAAACAATGGAAATTCTTAAACGTGGGCTAAAAAATGTTGTTATGTTTGGGACAGGAAGCAGAGCACGGCTGGATAAAATTGAAGTTGCCGGTAAGACAGGAACCGTCCAGCGTGCAGCCGAAGAACTTGGTCTCGGCACATATGGTTTTTTTGTATGTTATGCTCCTGCTGATAGCCCGAAGATAGCGATGGTGGTTTTTTTAGATAGCGCATCAAGTTCAGAGGCAGCAGGTATTGCAGGCAAAGC
>JAMWCZ010000047.1 GCA_023819225.1 Candidatus Omnitrophota bacterium | reverse complement strand
CGCTTTATGGATGAAACATCAAACCCCATACCATCTTCAAGTGCATGCTTTAACTCCTCTGTCGTTATCGTGAACCCCTTCATCTGTCCTGTAATATCTGCAAACCATAAACGGATAAACTTTACATCTTTCTCCTTTACTTCTCTTAATACATCTTCCTTCGTTATATTTTTGTCGTTCATATCTTTCCCCTTTTTACAATTTTTTATTTTATCATCAATTCCTGTCCATAGAAAGTTTTATAATAAAGGTTTTAATATTACTGCTCCTAATGGCGGAAGTGTTATATTGACAGAAAAATGCCTGTTGTGTGATGGAGACATCTCTGTTTTTACCATACCGAAATTTCCTGTATTGCTTCCACCATAGAATATAGAGTCACTGTTGAATATCTCTTGATAGCATACATTTAAAGGCACTCCAATTCTATAGTTAAACCTTGGCACAGGTGTAAAATTGAAGACAGCAATAATAAAATTCTCTTTATCAATACCTCTTCTTATAAATGAAACCACACTGCTTTCATAGTCAGAAAAGTCAATCCATTCAAAGCCCTCAGGTGAGAAATCCACTTCAAATAATGACCTTTCTTTTTTATACAACTTATTAATATCAGAGACAAAATTTTTCATTTTTCTATGCTCTTCTCTATCAAGTAAATACCAGTCAAGTTCTCTGTCATAATTCCACTCTGACATCTGCCCAAACTCCCCGCCCATAAAAAGCAGTTTTTTACCAGGATGGCAGTACATATAGGTGATTAGCAATCGCAGATTGGCAAACTTCTGCCAGGTATCTCCCGGCATCTTTGAAAGGAGTGATTTTTTGCCATAGACAACCTCATCATGAGATAAAGGTAATATAAAATTTTCAGAGAATGCATACAGTAAACTAAAAGTAAGACAGTTATGATGATATTTTCTGTATATCGGGTCAAGGGAGAAATAATAGAGTGTGTCATGCATCCATCCCATATTCCATTTAAATCCAAATCCAAGTCCTCCAGTATATACAGGTCTACTCACCATAGGCCAGGCAGTGGATTCTTCCGCTACTGTGAAGCAACCAGGAAATTTACTATAAACAGTTGTGTTAAACCTTCTCAAAAAATCAATTGCTTCAAGGTTCTCTCTACCACCATATATATTTGGCATCCACTCACCTTCTTTTCTTGAATAGTCAAGGTAAAGCATTGAGGCAACAGCATCAACCCTCAACCCATCTATCTGAAAATTTTCAAACCAGTTTATAGCACTGTTAATGAGAAAATTACTTACTTCATACCTGCCATAATTAAATATAGCGCTTTTCCAATCAGGATGGTCTCTCTTTTGTGGATAGGAGTGTTCATAAAGATGAGTCCCATCAAAGTAATAAAGTCCAAATTCATCTTTTGGAAAGTGTGCAGGTGTCCAGTCAATAATAACGCCTATATTATTTTTATGAAGAGAATCCACAAGAAACCTGAAATCATCAGGTGTCCCAAACCTACTTGTGGGAGCAAAAAAACCAGTGGTCTGATATCCCCAGGATGAGTCCAGAGGATGTTCTGTTACTGGTAAAAACTCTACCCAGTTAAACCCTGTTTCTTTTAAATAAGGAATTAAAATCTCTGCTATTTCCCTGTAGTTCAGGAAAGAGTTGTCCTTGTTTTTTTTCCACGAACCTAAGTGCATCTCATATATAGCAACAGGCTCTTTATATATATCGGTTGGCTTAATCCTTTCTATCTTTGATGTATAGTGAGAATGATATGTAATAGATGCATTGGCAGGTCTGACTTCAAAAAATGAGCCATAAGGGTCTGACTTTAAAAATATCTCATTATTCTTTGTATGTATTTCAAACTTATAGTGTGTAAGGTCTTTTACATCCGGTATAAAAATTTCCCATATTCCGGAACTGCCAAGTGGCTTCATTCTATGTTCTGTTCCATCCCAGTTGTTAAAATCTCCTTTCACACTTACAGCAATAGCATTTGGAGCCCAGACAGCAAAATTATAGCCCTCCTTACCCTCCACCTTTCTTTTATGCGCCCCAAGTTTCTTATAAATCTCCAGGTGGGTTCCCTCATTAAAAAGATGTAAGTCCACCGGACCAAAAAAAGATTCTCTAAAATAATATCTTTCTATACTATCCAATTTTCTCCCTTTTCTCCAAACCGTACATTAAAATAGTCAGTCGCAGGAATTACAATCTCCTCTACACCTTTTTTAATTGTTATGTTGAAAAAGATTAATTTTTCTTCTTCGGAGAGAACCTCTTTTCTCGGGATACTTATTTCTATTATATCATCCCATTGAAAGAATAGTTGAGGTAAAGTTCTTCCATATTTTATATTGAATGTTTTTTTTAATGAATTGATAAAGGAGATACTAAACTCTAAAGTTTCCTTTTCTGAAGTATCAATTCTTAGATAAAAGTTATTCTCATCATAACCATAGAATATCTTTTTGACAGGGAATCCAACAGGTTTGAAAGTTGTCCATAAACTGAAAACATCAACTTCAACTGCATTATACCACTCATAGAAATGTGTAATTTTACCATCAATGGTAGGACTTATATAGGGAATTATGTCTTTTGTAATATATTGCTCCACCGGGTATGCAAGATATTCAGGTGGTTCTATACCAGCAGTTTCATATATTTCCCTTATGCTGTTTCTGAAATATGTGTCAAACCTTGTTTTTATATCTTTTTCCACAGGTAAACTGTACCACCAGAACCAGTCGCTTGATTCGGCAAGCATAATACAATCCATTATTACCTTCTTTTTTTCTTCATTTAATAATTTCATCTTTTCTTCTGCAACTTCTCTTGCCTGTTTCAGTATGTTCCATGCTTTATTTGCTGGCTCTTTCCCTATCCAGTTATCAAAGTTTACGCCCATCCAACTACCGGGGGAAATCCTATCAAGTTTATTACGGATTATATTACTCTTTAATGCCTCTGAAAATGTTGTGGTTCTTATAGAAACAGAGTTGCTTAACATTTCATAAAGAGTAGAGAGAAAAAAAGTTCCATAGTCAGGATAGAAGTCCCACGGATTTTCTCCGTCAAGTATGATGGAAAGTATCCTGTCAGAGATGCCTTCAGAAATATGGTTTAAATGTTCAAAAAGTTTTACTGCTGATTTTTTTTCTTCCATTTTCTGATATGAAAAACCGATAAGGTCCGAGATATGGTGGTCTCTGAAGAAGATTGAGATACCATTTTTGTATTCCCATATATTATAATGTTCCCTATTTGTTAGTGGTTTTGAAAGTGTTTCTGCAAGGAGACATTCATCTGTGGCAGTCCACAGGATATGGTATTCAGAAAATAATTCCAGTATCTCATCACTTAAGCCTCCTTCAGATGGCCATATACCAGAAGGCAGTTTACCAAAAATATTTTTATATGTCTCTATCCCTTCTAAAATCTGCCTTTTGGCATCTTCAGGATATGAAAAGATGCCTTCCGGGATATATAAGGATGTTTTTGTCTGTTTTGCTATATCGGTATTATAGACGAGTGGAAGTATAGGATGCATCATAGGACTTGTGCTTATTTCTATCTGTCCCTTTTCCATGAGTTCTCTATATTTTTTTAGAGTTTCCTTGAGGATATGATTTTCTTTATTAAGCAAGAGTTCTTTATCATTGTTATTAAAGCCCCTGCCTTTTTTAACAAGTTCTTCAATCTCCGCATCTTTAATTAACGGATGGAAACATACAAGATGGAGTAGGACTTTTATATCAGATACGTCTTTTTCTGAATAAGACCGGCTTTTAATTTTATCAAGTAAAATATTGATAGCAGGGTGTCTTTTGAGAATATGAGATGGAAGTTCTCTTGCCAGCATAAACACTTCGTTTGCATCACTCTCTTTTCCTTGGAGTAATGACATAAATCTATCTTCATATTTTCCTGAAGAGAGCCCTTCTATCTGTTTTAAAAGGATAGGAGTGATATTAAAATTAAGTTTTACCGAAGGAAACTTTTCTGCCAGGATAATCATTGGATAGTAGTTGAAGAGTGTACGAAAAACAAGTGTTGGTGTATTTATTTTACCATTGATTAAATAACAGGGTTGATGCATATGCCATAATATAGAAAGATACATCCTCACCTCATCAATTCATTATATGTATTAAGATATTTTTCTACTGATGCCTTCCAAGAAAAATCAAGAAGGATGACTTTATTTACCAGATGTTCCATCTTATCTTTATCTTCAAAAAGTTTGATGGCTTCTTCTATCTTTGCTAAAAATTCTTTGCCTCCTCCTTCAAATACAAAACCACTCCCTTCTTCTGTATTTATGTTATAGTTCTGTACAGTATCTGCAAGTCCTCCAACTTTTCTTACTATTGGAATAGTCCCATATTTGAAACTTATCAGTTGTCCCAGACCACAGGGTTCAAATCTTGAAGGCATAAGAAAGAAGTCACTTCCAGCATATATCTGATGTGCAAGTTCTTCATTGAAGCCGGATGTGAGTGATATCTTTTCAGGCATTTTCTTCTGCCATAGGGAAAGTATGTCTCTGTATTTCTGTTCCCCATCTCCAAGAATAACAATCTGTAAATTGTTTTTTAGCAATTGTCCCATTATTTCAATAAGATAATCAATACCTTTTTGTTCAGCCAGGCGGCTTACCATACCGAATATAGGTATGTTTTTATCCACTTTTAAAGACAATTTTTTCTGAAGGAATACCTTATTTTCAATTTTGCTTTTGTAACTTCTGTATCTTTTCGCTATATAAGTATCAAAGGCAGGATTCCATATCTGATAGTCAATACCGTTAAGTATTCCTTTAAGTTTGCCCTGATATTTTTTAAGAAGACCATCAAGGTTATGTCCGAATTCAGGTGTAAGGATTTCTCTGGCATAATTTGGACTTACTGTATTCAGCATATCAGAATGTATAATTCCTGCCTTCATAAAATTAACACTGCCATAAAATTCAAGTTCCTCCATATTGAAATACTGCCATGGAATTCCAAGAATGTGGAACTTCTCCACAGGGAAGACACCCTGGTATCCTAAGTTGTGAATTGTAAAAAGTGTCTTTGCTTTCGGGAATGCTTCTTTATAATTTAGTTTCAGATATAAAGGAAGGAGAGAGGTGTGCCAGTCATGACAGTGAAATATGTCTATATCTATTTTTAAGGTAGTTATTCCTTCAAGTACTGCCTTTGAAAAGAAAGAAAATCTTTCTGCACTATCAGGGTAGTCCTTTCCACCAGGTCCATAAATCTCATCCCTTTCAAAATATCGGCTATGTCCTATAAAATAAACATCGGGAAAATCCTTGCTTTTTGCCAGAAATCCATTTTCTATCCTGCTTTCAAAAAATCTTACATCCACTGGGGAAATAGTTTCTATTTTATATTTCTCTTTTATTTGTTTATACAAAGGGATAAACAGATATATTTTTTCTCTACTTTTAAGATATTTATATAAAGCACCAACAACATCAGCCATCCCGCCTACCTTTACAAATGGCACTGCTTCTGCAGAGACCAAAGATATAATTTTTTTCTTCATAAATCTCTTTCTCCTTTTTCTATACATTCAGGGACTTTAAAAAATCTGCTGCCTCTTCGGGTGGTGTAGGATTTATATAAAAACCAGTTCCCCATTCAAATCCACCCTGTTTTACAAGGCGCGGTATTATCTCTATATGCCAGTGGTAGTCCTTCTCTATTGTCTGCCAGTATCCGGGTCGTTGGAATCTACACGGCGCAGTATGTATCATAAAGTTGTAGGATGGATTATTCAACCCTTTTCCTATCTTTTTGAATGTTTTGAGAATAATCTCACCAAGCAGTTCTTTTTCTTTTGGTGTTATAGTGTCAAAATCCGGAGAGTGTCTTAATGGTAGTACAGAAAGTTCAAAAGGGAACCTTGAAGCAAAAGGGGCTATAACTATAAATGACGAATTCTGCTCAACAATTCTTTTCCCACTATCAATCTCCTGGTTCATTATATCACACCATACACATCTTTCTTTGTATTCGTAGTACCATTTAGCTCCGTTGAGTTCTTCTTTAACTCTCTTGGGAACGACAGGAGTTACTATAAGCTGGGAATGCGGATGAGATAAGGAAGCACCTGCTTCTTTTCCAAAATTTTTGAATACCAGTATATATCTAAAACGGCTATCTTTTTTCAGGTCTATGCATCGTGTCTGATATGTCTCAAGGATATTTATCATTGTTGTCAAGGAAAAGTCCTTAATATCCATAAGTTCATTTGCTGAATTTTTATGGAGAGGGGTCTCAATTATTACCTCATGGGCACCTATACCATTCATCATATCGTACATACCCATACCTCTTCTATTGATGTCTCCTTCTATCCTTAAAGCAGGAAATTTGTTTGGCACAACCCGCACCTCCCAACCAGGTGTATTGGCAGGAGTATTTCCATATCTTATAGCAAATATTTCAGGAGGCGTCTTATCTTCATTGCCTGGACAGAATGGGCAGAATGTTTCCTGTGTTACTTCGGATACAGTAACAAAATCAGAAGGCCTGAATTTTCTATCTGTAGCTATTACAACCCATCTCCCTATAACAGGGTCTTTTCTTAACTCTGACATATGCACCTCACCATTTGTAGTTTTTAGGTATTACAACTATCCCCCCTTCAGAAACAACAAATTTTTTTCTATCTTCCTCAAGATTATATCCAATTTCAATATTGGGAGGGACCACCACATTTTTATCTATTATAGCCCTCCTCACCTTTGCATATCTCCCTATATTGACATTTTCAAAGAGTATACTGTCAATTACTTCAGAATAACTGTTTATTCTTACATTTGGAGATAACACACTATGATATACTTTTCCTCCACTAATTATACAGCCACTTGATACCATTGAATCAGTAACAGATGCCCTTCTGTCTTCTCCTGAAAAAACTGTTTTTACTGGTGGATATTGTACCTGAAAAGTTCTTATAAGCCAATCCCGGTCATAAAGATTTAATAAAGGGTCTATATTTACAAGGTCCATATTTGCTTCCCAGTAAGCATCTATTGTTCCTATATCCCTCCAGTATTTTGTATCTTTTTTGTTTTCGTCTATAAATCTAAAACCATATACATTATAATGTCCTATCATTGAAGGTATAACGTCTTTTCCAAAGTCATGAGAACTATCTATCCTCTTTGCATCTTCCAGCACTTTTTTAATAAGCACTTCTAAGTTAAATACATATATTCCCATTGAGATAAGAGCAACATCAGGATTTTTAGGGTCAGGAATAGGTTCTTTTGGTTTCTCTTTAAAATCAATTACCTTGTTATCTTCATCTAATTTAAGTACTCCAAATCTATGTGCCTCTTTTAATGGGACTTCAAATACACTTATTGTAAGTTCTGCTTTCTTTTCAATGTGTGCGTTTATTATCCTTCTGTAGTCCATCTTATAAACCTGGTCACCGGAAAGGATAAGTATAAGTTCTGGTTTCTCGTCTTCCAGAATATTTATATTCTGAAAAACAGAATCAGCGGTTCCTTGATACCAGTCCTCTCCGATTCTTTGCTGCGCTGGAACAAGGTCAATAAATTCTCCCAATTCCCTTGAAAATATATTCCATCCCTCTCTTATATGTCTGTGTAAAGAAAGAGATTTATATTGTGTAAAAATATAAATCTTCCTCAAGCCAGAATTTATAGCATTACTTAATGGGAAGTCAATAATTCTATATATCCCGCCGAAAGGAACGGCAGGTTTAGTCCTATCCCTTGTAAGAGGATACAACCGTTCTCCTTTACCACCGGCAAGTATAAATGTTGTTATATCTTTCAGATTCATTTTGTATTTAGAATACTATGGACCTTATCTTTTAATTGACTGAGGTCTGCACTTTTAATAATATACGCATCCGCTGCCCAGGTTAAAAACTGGTCTTTATACTGGGGATATGCAGTATATATAATTATAGGTAGGTTCCTTTTTTTAGTCAACATCTTACCCAGTGTTTCAATTCCATCCATCTGGGGCATCTGGATGTCCAGAATTACAAGGTCAAAATCTTCTTTTTCAATAAAATTAATGGCTTTGCTTCCATTTTCACAACAGGTTACCGAAAAACCTTCCTTTTCAAGTTCTTCCTTATAAAGAAGCCGCTCATTTTCTTCATCCTCTATTAAAAGAATTTTCTTGTTCTTCATATGCACCTCCTTCCGTTTTAAATCGGGAGATATATATTTACAGTGGTTCCTTTCTTTTCTTCAGAGGTTATCTCTAATCTTCCCCTGTAGTTTTCAACTATATTGGAAACGATAAATAGTCCCAAGCCAAATCCACCTATTTTTGTGGAATAAAATGGTTCGGTAATATGTGGAATTGCCTCCTGCGGTATACCTTTACCTGTATCCTGGACAGATATTTTTATAAATGCCTCTTTTATTTCTGCTGATATTTTTATGGTTCCTTTATTCATATTTTCAATAGAGTTTGATATAAGATTAAACAAAATTTCAGATATCTGGACTTTATCCGCTTTTAAGGATATATCCTGAAGAATATTTATATCTATATCTATCTGTTTTTTGGCAAGTTCAAACTGAAACACCTCAATAACTTCTTCTATTACTTCTTTTAAATTAACCCTTTCTGTTTTTAAAGGAGCAAGGAATGTAAATGTTGTAAGTTTATTAAGTATCTGTTCCATCTTCCTGATCTCTTTGAATATAATGTTTGCATCTCTATGTATAACAGAAAGGTCATTTGCTTCTGATATTCTTTTTGCAAAGCCGCCTATAGTGACAAGAGGATTTTTAATTTCATGGATAAAATAAGATGCCATCTTTCCTATGGTAGAGAGACGTTCCTGTTTTGCCATTTCTTCCTGTAATATCTTCATTGCATTATGTAGTTCCTTTAACTCTTCATATTGTTGTTTTACTACATTGTAATAGTTAGCGTTTTCCAGAGCTATGCCTGTCTGTATGCTTAACAAAGAAATTAATATTTCTGTTGATTCATCTATAGGATTATAATGAAATGCGTTGTCTGCCATAATGATGCCTAATATATCTCTGGATGAAAAAAGTGGCATTATAACTATTTCGGATGAGATTAAAAACCCCTTTATTTTATCTGGAAGGTTAACAAACTCATTTATATCTGTTATATGGAAAAACTTTTTTTCAACAATAACTTTTTTGAAATAGTCGGTTTCTGGTAATTCATCAAGATTTATAATTACCTGTTTGATTAATTGAGGAAACTTTTGGCTTGCGAGTTCTTCTTCAAGATTGTGTTGAAGATATTCTTCAAGAGTTATTTGGTTTTTACTGAGTTCTGACCATATTTGTGCTGCTTCTTTTTCATCAAAAGGACCTATCCCTTTTTTACCATATATGATATTTTTTTCTTTATCATAGTAGAATATTGCAGCTCTACTCAATCCTAATGCACCGTTTGCTGTAAGGGCTGTTAAAGTGATATTCAGGATTCTTTTTTCATTGAATGTCTCTTTTATCGCTTTTGAGATAGTATGGAGTAAATATAGTTCATAATTAAGCAACCTGGACTTCTCTTCAAATGTCTTTATCATATTACCTTCCTATTCATATTATATCTATTTTCTTCACTTTTATCAATATATCGCACGGATAGGATAAATATGTAAGACATTCTTTGAATATATTCCGGACTATTTCTTTATGTAAAAATTCCCCTCACCCATACCCTCTCCCCCAAAGGTGGAGAGGAAAAAGGTGAGAGGGTACAGGGGAGAAGAGAAAGGTGAGGGGAAAAGGATTAGTTGAGTAGAAAAACAGAAACGCAAAAAGCAAGACCTGACCCCACGATACATTTATCAACAATATAAAAAATGAGGTATAATTAGACTATAAACAGGAGGTGTCAATGGAAAAGAGAAAAATTATAATGGGTATGTGTATAGCCGGCATACTTTTATCTTCTATGTCCTGCAGCCGTAAAAAGAAAACAGAGGAGGAACTCACACCTTTTAATGCAATAGAAAAATATGGCGGTGTGATGGGAACCGCAATGAAAAAATCAAAGGCGATGGATGATGTTCTATATCTGAAGAATAAGATAAATACATTTCAGGTTCAGGAAGGAAGGTATCCATATTCTCTGAATGAACTTGTGGAGAAGAAGTATATTGACCGGTTGCCGGAACCACCAAAAGGGATGAGTTTCAGGTATGACCCTTCAACAGGTAATGTAAGTGTACAGTAAAAGGTAGTTGGAAATGGTTGACTATGGTGGTGGATTTTTCCTGGGGTTACAGTTTGGGATTATATTGATAGTTCTTGCAATAGAATTTTATTTTTGTGTTTTTAACAGGTATATTGATAAAGAAATAGAGGGTCTGGAGTTTTTAATACTTTTACTTATAACTATTCTTTGTGTATTATTCTCTTTACCACTTTCAAAATTTTCTATCGGTTTCTGGTGTCTTTTTCCTCTTCCTATTGTTTATTTTATTTTCCGTATCTTAGAAAGCCGTGGAATAGAATTAGAATTCAGAAACAGGATAGAAAAGAAACTTAAAACCCTTAAAGAAAATGCCAAGAGAAATCCACATATACCTGAGATATTCACAGAGATAGGAGATATATACTTTAACCTTAAAAGATATGAAGAGGCACTTCCGTATTATTACAGGGCACATTCCCTTAAAGATAGTGCTGAAATCAAACGTAAGATAAAAATTACTGAGAGAGAAAAGCAGATACAGAAAGGAGAGATATGGATATGTGGTGAATGCGGGACAACAAATTCTGGCAGTTCAGATGAGTGTGTGAAGTGTGGGAATAATATAAAACCATTAGTTTCTATAAAGCAGGATATAATGGCACACAAAAGTGAGATAAAAAGGTGGGTAGTTTATGGATTTGGTGTTCCTATTGGAGGTATGTTTGTTATATTACTATTAAAAACAATTCTTCCAGATGTAGCATTTACTTTCATTGCGATATTTATCTCATTGTTTATTATGTATCTTCTCTGGCGGACATTCTGGACTTCCTTATAATTTTTATGTAACAATACCACCTTCCTCACTGAGATAAATACCTTTAAGTTTCATCTCTACACTGTGAGGATTCTCGGCATATTTAAGTGCGGTCTCTTCGTTAATCAGGTTTTTATTAACAAGTTCAATAAGTGCATCTTCAAAGTCCTGCATCCCTTCCGATTTCCCTGACTTTATAGCTTTAGTTATCTTATCATCTTTTCCTTC
>JAMWCZ010000046.1 GCA_023819225.1 Candidatus Omnitrophota bacterium | reverse complement strand
CCTTTGCACATGGTGGTAAAGATGGAACACCCTACCCTGTCGACAGAAAGACATATGACAGGACCATTCTTTTCTTCAGTGAGGTAATAAAAAGAATGAAAGTCACCCCTCTTGAAAAAGAAAAACTATTAAAAAAACTGTTTTAATAGCATTTCTCTTCAACAACATATCTTTTCAAAGGTTAATCCGCATCTCTACTTCACCAGTTATACAGAACCCACACTTTTCATAAAAGACAATGTTTTTTGTCTCACAATTAAGAATTACCTTATAACACCCTTTTGCTCTCGCCTTTTCTATTAGATATCTAACCATAGCAAGTCCTATTCCTTTTTTCCTGTGTCTTATATCTGTTACAACATTCTCTAAATGCGCATATGGTCTACCCCCATGGGAAAGGTTCTGCTGAACAAGAAGTATTGCAGTCCCTACAAGACCATCTTTACTTTCAGCAATACAGAGAAAATAATCAGGATTATTCAATATATTCCTAAGTATCTCTTCCCCTTTTTTCACATCTAAACTCTCCCCTTCCTTTGGCGGACTTAACTGTGAAAGTAAATCTACAATTCCTTTAAAATCATCCAGCCGAGCATTTCTTACCTCAAAATCCATATATCCCCCTTTCTTTTTGTATTTATGAATTGTGCAATAAACCTGCCAGCCAACTCTTTAGTTGGGCATCATTATTTACTATTTCTATTTTCCCTCTCCCTCAAAGGGGAGAGGGTGCAAGGTGAGGGTGAGACCTTTACTTTACTTTCCACCCCCACCTGTATCCTCCCCCCTCAAGGGGGAGGAATTTAGGAAACTCCCCTCTCCCTTGACGGGAGAGGGTGCAGGGTGAGGGTGAGACCTTTACTTTCCACCCCCACCTGTATCCTCCCCCCTCAAGGGGGAGGATTTTTTTACTTCTGCGGGTCGCACCGATACATAATTTCTAACTTCTTTATACCTGTATAATCTGGATGCCACTCTCTTTAAGTTTCTTTAATATCTTCTGGTATAACTCACCCTTGTTTTCATCTGTAATCAGGGTATATCTCTTTTTATTTTTAATATCTATCTTTATCATCCTCATACTTCTTGTCTGGTATGTACACTCCCGACCTATCTTTGAACTATCTGCAAGGACTATTACTTCACCTGCCTTTCTTATAATGTGTTCCACTTGCTGAACTGTATTTATATCATCTGAACTTAAACCTTTTGTAGAAATCCCTGGACTTCCTATGATAACCTTCTGAATTTTTGAAAAGTTATAGTGTATATCAACTATACTGAGATTCTTACGGGAAATTTCTCCCGAAACAATACCTACAAAGTTTTCAAGGAAGAACCTTTCATACTTTTTTAGCCATAGGTTTAAGACAAAAAGGTTATTTGTCCATATCTTCAACATAAAGTGCTTATCTGACTGTGCAAGATATTCCCCTAAATATGAGACAGTTGTTCCTGCACCTAAAAATATCTCATCCCCTGGATTAATAAAATCCATACACCTTTTGGCAATCTTTTCCTTTGCCTCACAATTGAACCTGCTTCTCTTTTCAAACGAAAGAAAAAGGTCTTTTATATCCATGCAAAGTATTTTACAAGATGTCTTACAAGTTGTCAAGTAAATTGTCAATTTGTCAGAAATAAGGGCTAACAGGTATAATAAACACACTATGAAATATCTGTTGTTTCTATTATTTTTACTTGGAATATCTATCGGGCGTGCTGATGAAAAGATTGTTATTATTTCTCCACACTGGGAAGGTGTAAGGATTGAAGTTGGAAGTGCCTTTAACAATTGGCATATTAAAAACTATGGTGAAAAAGTTGATATAGAATGGATTGACCAGGGGGGAACATCTGACGACCTGAAGTTTGTAGAATCTCTTTTCAAAAAAACACCTGAAGGCATAGGGATAGACCTATTTTTTGGTGGTGGAATAAGCCCCTACCTCACACTTAAAGAAAAAGGCCTACTTCAACCCTATAAAATCCCTTCAGACCTTTTAAAAAAAATCCCCTCCCACTGTGCTGGAATTCCAAATTACGATAAGGAATTTTACTGGTATGGAATTATTTTAAGTGGTTTTGGCATCCTTTATAACAAAAAGGTTCTGAATTACCTATCGCTACCCTATCCAACTACATGGGAATCCCTTACAGACAAAAGATACTATGGATGGGTAGGCAATGGAGACCCAAGACACAGTGGAAGTTTACATATGATGTATGAAATTATACTTCAGGCATATGGATGGGAAAAGGGATGGGAAATTATTTTAGGTATAGCAGGTAATACAAAAACATTTACCGCAAGTGCATCATCTGTTGCAAAAAATACATCCCTTGGAGAGGTTGCGGTCTCCCTCTGTATTGACTCCTATGCCCTTGCTCAGATAGAAACCAGTGGCGCTGAAAATATGGGCTTTATCCTTCCTGAAAACCTCACTGTAATAAATCCTGATGCAATAGGAATTTTGAAAGGTGCACCAAACCTTAAGATAGCGCAGAGATTTATCAACTATCTTCTCTCTTATGAAGGACAACTTTTATGGATACTACCAAAAGGAACTAAAGGAGGACCGGTAAAATATTCTTTAAACAGGTTCAGTATAAGACCAGATGTTTACCAGGACCCTGCAATAAAAGATTTTTTCAATCCATATAAACTTAAAGGCACCATCAAATATGATTTTGACCTTGCCTCAAAAAGATGGAATCTTTTAAATGATATGATAGGTGCACTTGTAATAGACCAGCACTCAAAAGTAAAAAAGATATGGAGTATAATATCAAAAAAGGATGATGCCTTGAAAAAACTATTCTTCAAAATACCTGTAAATGAAAAAGACCAGAGGTTCTTATGGGAAAATTGGAACAACCCTGTATTTCGCAACCAGTATATAAACGAGTGGATAGGTTTTTCAAGGGAGAAGTTTCGTTCAATAGAACAGCAGATAAAAAGACAGTAAAATGGCAAAAATTGAAATCAAAGGTATATCAAAAAAATTTGGGGAGTTAGAGATATTAAAGGATGTTTCGTTTTCTGTAGAAGAAAAAGAAATATTCTTTCTGCTTGGTCCTTCTGGATGCGGGAAAACAACTCTTTTAAGGATAATTGCTGGCTTTGTACCACCTGATACAGGAAAGATATTACTTAATGGAAGAGATATTACAGATACCCTGCCTTCAAAAAGAAATATCGGTATTATCTTTCAGAACTATGCACTCTGGCCACATCTTTCTGTAGAAAAGAATATATCATATGGTTTGGAAATAAAGAAATATCCAGAGGGAATAATAAGAGATAAGGTAAAAAAGGTTCTTGAAATAACTCAACTTACACCTTTTAAAGATTACTATCCAACAAAACTTTCAGGTGGCCAACAACAGAGGGTAGCACTGGCAAGGGCAATTGTAAATGAGCCGGAGGTTCTGCTTCTGGATGAACCACTCAGTAACCTTGACACAAAACTGCGGGAAGAGATGCGAACAGAGATACAGTGGCTACAAAAAGAAATAGGCATTACAATGGTCTATGTTACCCATGATAGAAGAGAAGCAATGGCTATGGGAAAAAGGATTGCTGTAATAAATAAAGGGAGAATTGTAGAAATTGGTTCTCCTTTAGATTTATACTTTCATCCATTAAATAGATTCACGGCAGAGTTCTTAGGAGAGATAAATATACTTGAAGGGAAAGTCGGGAAAATTGCTGGTCATTATACTGAGATAATAACGGAAGAAGGCGTCTTTACCACTGCAAAAACAATACCAGTAGAAGGGCAAGAATTAGAGATTGGTTTCAGACCTGAAAATATAAAAATTAATCCAGTGGATAGAGAGAATATAATAGTCGGTATTGTAAAAGACATTGAATATTCAGGAGAGACAGCAAAAATCAAAATAGAAACAAAAAAAGGAAACAATTTCTTTTTAAGGGTGCTTTCAGGAGTGGCTAAAAATATGCAAAGAGAGTGTGAAATATCTTTTTCTATTTCTTCTGAAGACCTTATTGTATTTTCTGCAAAATGAGGATAAAACTGATATATGCGATATGTCTGGGTTTTCTTGCTTATTTTATTGCATATCCCCTCATCCATATACTTATTAATAGTTTTACCGTTGAAGAGAAGGCAACCTTCAAATTATTCATAACTGCATTGGAAAACTATGTAATAAGAAGGTCTTTATTTAACAGTTTCTTACTAAGTATAGCAGTAGTTATTTCTACTTCTGCTATAGGTATTCCCCTTGCTTTTTTATTTGTCAGGTACAGATTCCCTGGTAGAAACTTCCTAATGACTTTATGTTTTTTACCTCTTATAGCAAGTCCTTTTGTTGGCGCTATAGGAATGACACAAATACTTTCAAGGTTTGGCAGTTTGAATATCCTTCTTATGAAACTTGGGATAATAAAATATCCTGTATCCTGGTTAGGTTCTGGACTTTTAGGTATATTCATTCTTGAGACACTACATCTATACCCTATAATGTTTTTAAACATCTCTGCTGCATTGAATAATTTTGATATTTCAGTGGAAGAAGCATCTTACAACCTCGGGGCATCATTTTTCCAAACATTCCGCAGGATTACATTTCCACTTCTTCTACCGGGTTATTTTGCTGCCGCATCTATAATCTTCATATGGACACTTACAGACCTTGGCACACCTCTTATCTTTGAGTACAGGGAACTGCTTTCAGTCCAGATATTCAACAGTATTAAGGATATAAATCTTAACCCGCAGGGATATGTATTAGTTTTCTTGGTGATATTAATCACCTTCCTTCTTTTCGGGATTACAAAAAGATATGTAACAAAGCATCCTTACACGACAGAAAGGACTCCAGCATTTATTGAGAAAAATCTTTCAGGCAAACAATTATTTCCTTTATATCTTTTCCTTTTTCTTCTCCTTGGCATAAGTTTACTTCCCCATATAAGTATTATTTTAAGTTCTGTATCAAAAAAGTGGTTTTTCACTATCCTGCCATCAGAATATACAGGAGAATTTTACCATACTGTCTTCACACATCACCTTACAAAGACAGGTATATTTAATAGTTTGTTTTTAAGCAGTATAAGCACTCTCCTTGGTATAATACTGGGCTTTACCATCGGTTTTTTACTTGCAAAAACAAAAATCAGAGGGAAAAACATCCTGGACATTATGGCGATGTTGCCATTAGCAATTCCAGGAATAGTAATGGCTTTCAATTATTTCACACTATTTACAGGAACAATACTTGACCCAAGAAATAATCCTTATATACTTCTGGTTATAAGTTATAGTATAAGACGACTTCCCTATATTGTGAGAAGTACATATTCATCTTTCCAGCAGTTAGGAGAATCATCTGAGGAAGCATCTGTTTCTCTTGGGGCGGATAGATGGACAACATTCAAAAGAATAACATTTCCGCTTATAAGTCCGGGCCTTTTTGCAGGTGCTGTTCTTGCATTCTCCTTTTCAGTAATGGAAGTAAGCAGCGGCCTCATCCTTGCGATAAGGGAGAGACATTATCCTATTGCTAAGGTGATATATACACTTGCAGGCAGGGTTACAGATGGCCCGTATGTTGCCTGCGGCCTTGGAGTAATTGGAATGGTTCTTGTTGGATTTTCTTACTACATCTCATCACGGCTCGTTGCTAAAAAAATTGGGGAGTTCTTCCGTATTGGTTAACCTTTCACCTTTTTCTTCATCCTTTTCATCTCTGGAGTTATTATCATCTTCCTGGCAGGTATCTGGAGCGACCTTTTATTATCAAACTCTAACATCACAGGTAGCCGTTTCTCAACAGGAAGTATATCAAACTTTTTATGTGCCTCAATCTGATACCAGTAGGCAGTTGAAGAATAGTCATTGGCAGTGTGGTTTCCATGTCCATGCTCAATCGTCACCTTTATGGACTTTTGAAAGTGTACTGGATTGGTAAGGTGAAAAACATAGGATGTCTGATAACCACCATGCATCTTACCATCATAAAGGGAATGTCCTGATATTGTCTTCCCTTCAAATATGGATGACCCATTAAAAAGAAAGGCATTATCTTGCATACCCCATGCCTGATTGAAATAGTCCTCACTGCCTGTTCCATGCAGGTCAGGTGGCCACTTATATCCATCAACCCATATCATATCATCTCCTTCTCCCCACCATGTCCCATGAAAATTAGCCACAGAAAGATTACAGCCAATGTAATGGCCTCTGCCTTCTGCTTCAAGAATCACATAGTTGTTGTTATAAGCAACCTTACCCTTATTTACAACATTTGCCTCCGGAGTGTTTACTTTTACTTCAGGTCCCCAGCCAGGTGTAGGATTCTCCCTCCGCCACTGAGCGTGCAGATACGCAATATCATCCCCAAACTTTTCTTTATAAAGTTCATAATCAATATAAAAATACTGTCTATGGTCATCCTTCCCTTCATTGACAAGTTCTATTCTTGCATGTTTTCTGAAAGGCATCTGAAGGTAGCAATTTAAGGCACACCCGGCCCCAAATTGATATGGTAAACCGGTAGAGGCGGTGAAAGGTAAACTACAGAAAGAATTAACCAGAGAATGACCTAAACAGAAAAAATCACCTAACGGCACATTTATACTTGGATTCTTCTCTCCATCCCAGTATATTTTCAAGACCACCTCTCTGTAGAGAAAAGGCCTTCTTCCCTGTGTCATCCATATATGTGTAATACATCCAGGACCATCTATCTCCGCAAGAACTTTTGTCTCCCCTGGCTGTATCATCCAGTAGTCCTTGTTCCTGCCACTTACATCATAACTTGATATCCTCTTTGTCATTGCATCCCTCACTTTGTATAATTCCTTCAATATCTCTGTCATCTTCTCCTCCTTTGTCTTTATAGTATTTTACAGAATCTTATTATCCTCTGCAAAAAATCACTTGACATATAGTAGCACGAATGTTAAAATAGTAGCACATCAACAAAAAAGAAAGGGGAGAAAAATGAATAGACAGAAAACAGGGTTCACGCTAATAGAGCTGCTGGTGGTAGTCGCGATTATCGCGATACTGGCAGCAATGCTTCTTCCTGCACTATCACAGGCACGGGAGAAGGCAAGAGGTATATTATGTATGGCAAATCTGAAACAGGTAGGGATTGCATTTGAGATGTATAAGATGGACTATGACACAAGGTATCCTGATAATCCTTACTGGAAAACAAAACTATGGAGTTATGTCTCTGATGATATGAGAAATAAAATATGCTACTGCCCTAGCAGACATGGAAAAACTATATCTTACAGCAACTGGTTCTATGGACAGGGATATAATATCGGTTCTATCCCTGTAGGTGGTACAATCCCTGGTTTTGTAGGAAGAAAAGAAGGACAGATAAGAAATATATCAAACAAAATCCTTGTGGTAGAATGGGGGAGGCATTCTGATGGTTCTGGTGGATGTAATGCAGGCCCTCCTTATAGAAACGATACCGAGTTAAGTCCCGGAGGAATATTAGGAGGTGGTATGACATCTTTCTGGACTGTGTGTAGAATCCACTCAGGGGGAAGTAATATACTTTTTGGTGATGGTAGTGTAAAATGGATGAAACCAGAAGAGTATCACAGCAATGCAGATGGAACTGGTGCACAGGGAACGGTTATAGCACCTAACTGGAGGAAATACTGGGATACATCATATTGAAGATATTCCTCGTCCATACCCCGCTGAGGAGAGCCCCCTCACCCTGCTCTCTCCCCAAAGGGTAGAGAGAAAAGGTGAGGAGATATATAAAAAAGAAAGAGGAGGATAATGAAGACGAAAACATACCTTTTTTTACCTGTAGTGTTGTTGATATCTGTATCTAATGCGCTCTCACAGGAAATTATTACAACAACAAGTGTTCTTTCCACCGTTGTAAAAGAGATTGTAAAAGATAGATTTAGAGTGGAAACACTCACTCCATCCGGTTCCTGTCCAGGACACTTTGATATCAAAGGGAGTCATCTTGCAAGTATAGAAAAAAATGGAATAATTTTTGCACACGGATTTGAGCCATATATCCAACAGATAAAAGACACTGTAAAAAATCCTGCCTTTTCAACTGTAATTGTAAGGACTGAAGGGAGCTGGTTTGTCTTAGATAATCAGAAAAAAATATATAATGAAGTAAAAACAGCCATTTCTGAAAAATTTCCAAAATACAGAGATTTTTTTGAAGCCAATTATAGAAAGGCAATTACAGAGACAGAAAACACAGACAGAAGAATAAAAGATATGGTAAAAGAGAAAAAACTTATTGGTATCTCTGTTATTTGTAATAACCACATCAGTGAAATGCTTGAATATATTGGATTTAAGGTTGTAGCCACATACGGTAGGAAAGAAGAACTTACTCCTTTTGATATAAAAAAACTGATAGAGGCAGGGAAAAAAGAAAGGATATCTATTGTAATTGATAACCTTGAAGCAGGACCGGATACCGGCAAAATAATAGCAGACGAGTTAAAAATTGCCCACACTACCATATCAAACTTTCCTGAAGGATATCCAGACACATCAACACTCAGAGATACATTGTACAAAAATACTGAAAAGATAATAAAGATATATGAAAAAAATAAAGTTAGATAGTATATCTGTTGGCTACCTGACAGAAACGGTAATAAAAAATCTTTCTCTTGAAATAGAAGAGGGAGAGTTTGTCGGTATATTTGGACCCAATGGTGCAGGGAAGACAACTCTATTATGTGCTATAAACGGACTTGCAATTGTAAAGAAAGGCAGGGTTTTTATAGATAGTGAGGAATTAAATATCTTTAGTGAAAATAGGTTCCGGCGTATCATCGGTTATGTCCCTCAACACTTTAATGTTGACCCGAAACTTCCAGTTCTTGCAGAAGATGTTGTCTATATGGGATGTTATGGAAAAATAGGACTATTCAAATTCCCAGGAAAAAAGGAAAACCAACTGGCGTATAAAATAAGTACTCTATTAGAAATTGAACCTCTACTTAAAAAACCATTTGGACAGTTATCAGGTGGGGAGAGAAAAAGAGTCCTGATAGCAAGGGCATTGATGAAAGAACCAGAGATTTTGCTTCTTGATGAGATATTCGCCTGGTTAGATATAAAAATGATGGAAAAGGTATTGATTATCCTAAAAGATATACATAAAAAAAAGCATCTTACAACCATTCTCGTATCCCATGATATAGAAACGGTAAAAACACTCTGTTCAAGGATTATCTGGATGGAAAATGGAGGACTTATCTTTGACGGGAAAAAAGAGGCGTTTTTGAAAAAGATTGAGGCAGAATAATGGAACTGATAGGGTTTAGATTTTTTCAGATGGCACTTATATCAGCACTTCTCGCAGGTATTGCCTGTGGTATAGCAGGTGTCTGGATAGTAACGATGCGAATCTCATTTATAGGGGTTGCTATATCCCACGCTGCGTTTGCAGGTGCATTATTAGGACTTATCCTTGGTAAGTCACCTGTTTTTTTTGCATTCCTTTTTAGTTTTCTTGCCTGTGCTGTACTCGGGCCACTTTCAGACAAAGGACAAATACATCCTGATACATCCATAGGAATTATATTTTCATCAACATTAGGACTTGCCTTCCTCTTTATGGGGATTTTACCGGAAGCAAAAAGTCAGGCACTAAACCTTTTGTGGGGAAGTATCCTCACTACAACATTGAAAGATATCACTCTCCTTATTATCACATTGATTTTAATAACAATCTTTACAATTCTGTTTTTCAAAGAAATTCAATCAGTTATATTCAATAGAGATATGGCAAAGGCAAGCGGTATATCTGCTACCATATTTTTTTATTTAATACTTTTTCTTACAGGGATGACTATAAGCGCAACGTTGAAGTCAGTCGGGGGGCTCCTTGTATTTGCTCTTGTAGTAAATCCTGCTGCCTCTGCATACCAGATAACATACTGTCTGAAAAAGATGTATATACTCTCTTCTCTGTTTGGAGTCCTGTCCGGATGGTGTGGCCTTTTCTTTTCAGCACAGTTTAATCTTCCTGCAGGTGCATCTATAGTTATTGTTTCAACATTTATATTTATATTCTCTGTTCTTTTTTCTCCAAAGAGGGTAAGAGATGTTGAAGAACAAAAAGGACTTTTTTAATAACCTTGCAGATAAGTGGGATGAAAAAGATATTGTAAGCCCGGAAAAGTATAGAAGAATTATCTCTGAAGTATGTATTAACAAAGGCCAGAATATATTAGATGTAGGGACCGGCACAGGGGTACTTATTCCCTATATACTTGAAGTAGAGGCAGAAGTAAACATCTTTGCCATTGACTTTGCAGAGAAGATGATAGAGAAATTAAAAGAAAAAAAATTCCCTGCTAATGTAAGGGCTTCTGTTATGGATATAAGGAAGGTATACTTTGCAGATGCTTTTTTTGACAGAATTATTGTAAACTCCTGTTATCCTCACTTTGAAGAAAAACCATCTGTCTTAAAAGAGGTATATCGTATTTTGAAAAAGAAAGGACTTTTCATTATATCACACCCGACAGGAAGGAAGTTTGTAAATAAATTGCATCAGAGTACCCATCCAATTATAAAAGAGGATATTATAAAAGAACCATCAATTCTTAAAGAATCCATTGAACCATTCGGATTTAAACTTATTAAGGGAATTGACGAGGATGATTTTTTCCTTCTCTCCTTCACAAAATAAAATTTGTCACCTCTAATCTCCCTTCATTTCCCCCTCACCCTATCCATCTCCCCCCGGGGGAGATGGATAGGGTGTAGGGGAAGGTTGTCGGTTCAAATAAAAAAAGTAGGCCGTGGAGGATTTGAACCTCCAACCTTGGCATTAAGAGTGCCCTGCTCTGCCGTTGAGCTAACGGCCCACTCTCCATTATTATACTTATTTTCTATAAATTTTCAAATAATCGCACGGAGGGTGCCTTGGTAACACTTTCTCCTCTAATTTTTTGTTAGAGTTTTATATATTGTAGCGGTATGACCCGCCACTAAAGATTTGGCGGCCATGCCAGTGAGAAGGAAGAAAGGCGTGAGAAGTGAGATGTGAGAAGGGCGAGGATACCCCCTTTCCTATACTCTCCACCCCCCACCTATATCCTCCCCCTTTATATGGGGAGGAATTAAAAAACTCCCCGCTCCCTTTTATTTTTCTTTTCTCCCCTCGCTCCTTTATCCCCTCACCTTTTCCCTCTCCCCAGAGGGGAGAGGGTGTAGGGTGAGGGGCCTTTTTCCTCTCCCCAGAGGGGAGAGGGTGTAGGGTGAGGGGCCTTTTCCCTCTCCCCAGAGGGGAGAGGGGTGCAGGGTGAGGGGTTCCTCTCCCTTGACGGGAGAGGGTATGGGTGAGGGGGAGCCCTTTATTTTACTTTCTGCCCAGTATTTTATCTATTGCAAGGGAAGTATTGTATATAACTGTCTCAGGAAA
>JAMWCZ010000045.1 GCA_023819225.1 Candidatus Omnitrophota bacterium | reverse complement strand
ATCCCAGAAGTAGTTCATTGCCCTATCAATCTCTACCATCTCTTGTGGATATTTTTTAAGTTGTACAAGACCAACAGCAGATGACATCTGATGCATCCTGTACTTATAACCACCCCAGGGAAGTCCGGCACCTTCTTTAAGGTAATCAATTGTAAGTTCATTATGCCTTTCATAGTGTCCAAAAGCAATAGCCCTCTCATATATCTCCTTGTCATTTGTAAGCATTATACCTGCCTCACCGATTGCAAATGACTTACCTGACATACAGGAAAAAGCAGAAACATCACCAAATGTCCCTACCATCTTCCCTTTGTAAAGCGCACCATGGGCATGTGATACATCCTCTATTACTTTCAGATTATACTTCTTTGCCACTTTCATAATCCTATCCATATCTGCTGGCCTTGCGCAGTAATGAACAACAAGTATTGCCTTTGTCCTTTCTGTAATCCGCTTTTCAATATCATCAGGGTCTATACAGAGTGTATCTGGCTCAATATCAGCAAAGACAACTGTTGCCCCGAGTGAAAAAACAGGAAGGCAGGATGCCCAGTATGTAACAGAAGGAGAGATAACCTCATCACCTTTACCAATACCAATTCCAAAAAAGGCACAGTGTAAGGCAGAAGTCCCTGTATTACACCCAAGCCCATACTTCATCTTATGCCATTGGGCAAACCTCTTTTCAAACTCCCTTGTAATATCTGTGCCTGACATACTCCTTTTTCTTAAAACATCTAATACTGCCTCTTCCATCTCTTTATTTACACGAGGCCAGTCAAATATATCCTTAGGGTTTGCCTTCACTGCCTTTTCTCCACCTAATATCGCTAATCTATTTTTCATCTTTCTCCTCCATCTTTCGCGCTACATCTAACAACCTTTTAATCTTTTCTTCCTGTCTCAAAAAACTCATATAAAAATTTACACTTAAAGGGCTATATCCCTGCAACTTTTTATAATACTCCACAAGTTCATCAGCAGAAAGGTTGTCTATCTCCCATGACTTTATCCGTAATGTAAAATCACAGGGACAGTAATCTTTAAGTATCTCAGGCGTTAGATACTGGTCTGCACTCGGGTCAAACACCTTTATATCTAATTTCTTCAAGGAAGGCAGGTGTTCCTTCCTTAACAATTCACTGTGAAGATGCCTCTCTGTTGTCTTAAGTCCTTTATACAATCTATCCCAGTAAGGGAGGACAAACTCATTAAACATAGAAGGTGAAAACATACCCGCAAAGTCATCAGGTATTCCTTTAGGTCCCGGAGATATCTCTTCTCCAAAATATGATATAATTACCTGTGCATAGTGGAGAGCACTCTCTGTGCAGAAGGTAAGTAATTTATGTGCCCTTTTCGGGTCATCATAGGGGAGTGTTAAAAAACTCTCACCCATAAGGAGAACCGCTGTGGTTATAGAACCTTCAAATAAGTGTCCAATAGATTTTGGCGTTTCAGGACATAAAGATTTTAATTCTTCCCAGACAGAAAGTTTTTTCTGGATAAGCGGGGTTTTTAGATAGTCATTCGGCTCTTTCAGATTATCAATATCCTCAGGGGTTTTTATAAATGGCACTGGCTTTGGTTCTCCATCTTCAGGAAATATAACATCTGCACCAAGTGCTGCTATATGAGGATATGCAAACCCTGCCATCCTCGGAACAGGTGGTTCAATACCCAACCTCTCTGCAAGTGGTTTTAAACTTTCATACCCCTTTACTATTGCCTTTGCATCAAAATGTAATTGATAAAAACTAATCCCTGTTAGTTCCAGGATAAGATATTCCCCGAGCCCAAAGTGATATCTATTTCCCATTTTTTATATCTCCTTCAAGTTTAATGAGTTTAACTGCATTTTCATAAGTTATCTTTTTGTAAACCTGTTCTGAAATCTTGCCCTTTTCCAAAAGTTCTCTCAGATAACCTATAAGTGGCACAGGTGTATCAGGAGCACATATATCAGTTCCAAAAAACAGCCGGTCCTGAAACTCATTTAAAAACTCCACCCCATATTCAGGGTCTCTTGATATAGCATTAAATCCACTTCCAGCAGAAAGGTCGCCTAAAAGGTTTTTATATCTTCTGAAAAGTTTTGGTAAAACACCTTCTTCTTTTATAGGATAATTAGGATAACCATAACGGTCTGCTGGAGTGTCAAGTTTGGACATTTCAGCCCAAAATGGTTGTGAATGTCCTAAAAACATCAAATTAGGGTATCTTTGTAAAGTAATCTCCAATTGTGGCAATCCTGGTTCATCGTAAAGACCATACACTCCTCCTATCTGTGGTGCTATATGAAATGTAAGAGGCAATCCAACCTTTTCTGCACATCTAAAGAGATTCTGAACAAGTGGATGAAGAAAGGGAAGGTTAGCACAAACCTCTCCTATTCCTTTACATCCATGACTTTTGTAATAAGAAAGAATCTGGTCAAGAGGGGCATCAATGGAGTTGGTCATTGCCCTCGGGTCAATATTACAGAAGGGTATAAATCTGTCAGGATACATCCTGCATATTTCAAGCACCTCTTCTTCTGATTGTTTTTGCAGCATACACTCCGGGGAACCACCGGGTAATATAACCGCCTTTTCTATGCCTAATTCATCATACCTTTCAAGCAGTTGCTCAGGTGTTGAATATGTCTGCTTGCCATCTCTTAAATATGTTGGATACTTTCTCAAATGAACATGTATATCTATCACAGGCACCTCCTTATGCTATCCGAGTATTATAATTGCATTTCATAGCAAAAACAACCTAATTTTCTGCTTTTTAAGTGTTAAATCCTGCTTTATAAGTTGCCAAATATGATATACAATATATTAGAAAATGAAAAAGCAAGCAGTATATGAGTACATACTAAAGGGGAGTATATCTCCTGTAAAGTGTATATGGCAGGTTCAGTATTCCTATACAGGCAATCTTGCATATCATAAGGAATATGAAATCCACTTCATCAAAAAAGGAAAAGGTTATTACTTCATAAAGAATAAAAAATATCCTTTTACACATAACAATCTTATTGTTATCAGAAGTGAAGAGATACACAGGTTTATTCCTTCCAAGCCACCAATTACCATAGAGAAGGGTTCTATCTACTTTCCATCGTCGTTTATAAAAAACAGCAAAATAAAAGAAATCATTGAGAGTTCTCCGCATATTATAAAATTAGGTGAACGAGAGGCAACCTTAATAGAGATTATATTTAGGAGTATTACTGAAGAGATAGAGAGAAAAGAAACTGACTGGGGAGATGTTATATATTATCAAACAATGGTATTTATCTCTTTGCTTAAAAGGTGCTCTTTGAAAAGGTCTCCTACTATTAGAAAAAATCCACGTATAGGAAAAATTATCACTTTCATAGAAGAGACATTCACAAAAGATATAACCCTATCTGATATAGCAAAGGCATCTTTCATTTCACCGAGCCATCTTTCCCATCTTTTCAAAAGAGAGACCGGTTTGAGTATAAAGCAATATATAATTCAGAGACGAATTATGGAAGCAAAGAATATGCTTTTAGAGGACTATGAAGAGAAGGTCTCTGTAATAGCACAAAAGGTGGGATTCTCTGACTTCCAACTCTTCAACCGGGCATTCAAAAAAATTACAGGACTTACACCTGTAGGATATAGAAAGATATCAGGGAGGACATAATTTTAAGGCCCTTTCAGCATTCCTTTGCCATCTCTCTATACTATCAGGCGGGATATAATAAAAAAGCGGATAGACAATATCTTTATATGTTTCTATATTCATATGAACAAGCGCTTGGGGTGTAAGTGTGTCAGATATATCTTCAAGATATCTCAATCTTTCTTTCCCTTCCCACGTATCTTTATTGAGTGGGCAGACCTCCTGACAGATATCACATCCATAAATCCATTTCCCCATCTTATCTTCAAGTTCTTTTTTTAATGGAAGTGGTGCACCATAGGTAAGATATGAAATACATCTATCCATTCTTACTGTATATGGTTTCACTATTGCACTTGTTGGACAGGAATCTATACATTTCCTACAGTCAGGAGGACATATATCTCTTTTTACAGGAATATCCGGCTCAATCTCTTCATCCACAAGATATGTAATAATATTTATCCAGGAACCATATCTTCCTGCATATGCAAATGAGTTTTTACCTATGGATACAAGCCCTGCCTTATAAGCGACGAGGCGGTCAGGCACCCCACCCTTTCTTACCTTCAGCCCTTTGCTTCTCAACCACTCAGTAAAGTTCTTTACGATGAGATAGTCAGGATTAGAAGGGACACGAGAATCAAAAAGATAGTTTCTACCTATATAACCTTTTACCTGTTGTGGTATTTTGTACTTCCCATAGTATCTGATACATACAATAACTGACTTCGCCCATGGAAACCTGTTTTTTACAAATGCACGGTTATACATCGGCTTATAGAGTGGTTCTGTTTCAGGAAATTCCTTTATAAGTTTATCCAGTGCCTCTTTGTATTCAGAAAAGTTTTCTATTCTCACTATACCACACCTCACAAATCCTATATTCTTTGCAAACTCTTTTATAGATATGTTGTTTATTTTTTTCATTTTCTTCATATATTAAAATTATCTGGATAATAAAATTCTATAATTGGTAGGAGTTAGTTTTGTAATTTTTTTAAATGCACGATTAAACAGTGAGAAGTTACTAAATCCGACATTTCTTGCTATAATATTAAGTTTCTGTTCAGGATTTTTAACAAGAAGAACCTTTGCCTCCATAATTCTTCTCTGGAGGATATATTGTTTTACACTTAAACCTGTCTCTTTCTTGAAAAGATGAGAAATATAATTTGTTGAAAGAAAAACTGTTTTTGATATATCTGATAGGGTTATTTTTTCTGATAGATGTTCTTCTATATAAAAGATTATTTTTTCTATTATGGGGTTTTTTGTTAAAATCTCATTATGTGTAGAAAAGATTCTTTCAAGAAGATATATGAAAATTATGAATTGATAATGTACGATTTGCTTCCAGTTAATTTTCTTTTTTTCTATTTCTTCAGAGATATTTTTGAATATAAATTCTACAATAGTTGCATCTTTTTCTTCCATATTTATAATAGAAGGGGCTAAGTCAATTATATTTTTAAATACTTTATTTTTCATAAACGACGGAGAAATGTAGAGTGTCCGTTTTTCTATATAAACCGGCGGGTCGTAAGAAACAAATCTATGTATTTCTTTACTCTTAATTATGATAAGATTATTATGAGAAAAAGAATATTTTTTATTTTTTATAAAATAGTAACCGGCTCCTTTTTTAATATAATGAATTTCATACTCTTCGTGATACCTTAGATATGTTGAAGTGGGTTTGCCTGAAATAAAATCACACTTTATAGTATAAATACCTTTCTGTGATATATATTCCAAAATTGCCTTTTTTACCATTTAAAATATTTTAAAATATTTTGAAAATTACAGCAAATTTTAATACCAGAAAAACAATAAATACTATTTACTTTTATATTAATCTAAGGTTAAATAGATTATGAAAAAAAGGATAAATTTTAAAGGAGGTGATGGAAAAGGAGATAAAAAGCGTAAGAAGGAGTTTATATTTTATAAATTATAAAAAAGGAAGGAGGCAACTAAAATGAAAAGAAAAGGGTTTACATTAATAGAATTGCTGGTAGTGGTAGCAATCATTGCAATTTTAGCATCGATGTTGCTACCTGCACTATCTCAGGCAAGGGAAAGGGCAAGGGCATCCAGATGTCTTAATAACCTAAAACAGTTAGGTACAGCATTCTATCTATATATTGATAATTATAATGAGTATTTTCCTCCACTGAATATAAACAATAATGCAAATTTTTACTGGCCAGAAGTTATTCATCCATATGTTTCCCAGAGGGGTGACCTCGGAATCTCTGAGTACAAGTTCAGAGATAATGTTCGGTCATTTAATACAGTTTGGTTCTGTCCCAGCCATAAACCAATTTCATTCACCTTTTTTAGTACCGGCAATTCAAGATATATATCATATGGGTATAACAATACTATTGGTGGAAATCAAACACCTTCAAGTACTCCCAAAAAATTAAGTGTAATAAAAGACCCTTCCTATACTATACTTTTAATAGACACATTTTATGGAAACCTAGCGAATGAGACACTTGGGTATTATGAAGCGGCATGGAACAGAATTGCCGGTAGACATCCAAAAGGAAGTACAGGACCGGAGGGACCTTATACTGATCCCGGTTCAAGAGCAAATATCCTATGGGTAGACGGTCATGTGACCAATCATGTAAGACAAGAGATAGTTAATAACTGGTCTAGATGGACTGATACTAATTAAATATATTAAAAGGAATTTCTTGATACTTAAAAACATAACCGAGGAGGAGTGTTATGAAAAGAATCTTCAGTATAGTTATATTTTTATGTTCTTTATTATATGCTGAAAAATTTACATCTATTGAATGGGAGCCAATATATATTTATAAAGAAGAGGCGGTGAAAGGATATATTCAGAGTAATGTAAAATACTCAGACCAATACAGTTATCTCATAGAATCCGTTGATAAATATGCTAAATATTTTATTTCTTCATTTGAATATATACCAGTAAATCCAGGGGAAATATACGAAATAAGTGGATATGTAAAATCTGATAATGCAAAAGAGAGTGGTGTTAGAATGTACGTATATACATACAACAAAGATTGGGGAAAAATTTCAGAAAAAGCAGGAATATATTGTGGGGGGACCCATGACTGGCAAAAATTTAGTAAACAGATAACAATTGATGAAGGTGTATCTTATATAAAACCTGTATTCTGTATGTATGAATCAACAGGAACTGCCTATTTTGATGAAATAAAAATTGTAAAAGTAGGAGAAGAAGAGAAAAATCTTGTAAGAGATGGAGGATTTGAACAGGTAATAAAATTATATCCTGATGGATGGCGAATCCCTGTAAAATTATTGAAAAAAGGCATTAATGGAATTGTGGAAATCACAGACCTATCTGTTAATGAACATTTAATACATTACACAGGAGATGAAATACAGGGATTAACAATGAATTGCAAATATAATGTGTTAAAACCAGCGAATTGTTATCTTTCAAGTGATGGGGGTTCTCAATACTGGCACCTTCTTAACTACAAAAAATTAAAAAACAGTTTTGTATTCTCAAACGAAAGGATTGATTTAGGAAAGCAGGGAGAAAATGAATGTAAGGTAGTATTTACACGCAGAGAAAAAAATTATATGGATAGGATACATAAAGGAGTAAATTGTATTAGAGGACATCATTATTTTGCAATAAAAAACTACGAAGATGAATTTTTGGGTATTACAGTAAGCCTGGATGCTATATCTTCTCCTGAAAAGGCTGCGTTAGGAAGTTTAATTTCTACTTCTAACTTTTCAAAGAATTGTATATTTACAATTGCTAATTTAGACAACTATAGTATAGATATTATTGATTTCAAAAGTAACTGGAAAGAAAAAGGATGGTTTACATTTAAAATAGAGTTGACCGATGGAGATTCAGAGAAATATGAAATTATAAGGGCTGATGTTGAGGCCTCAGATAATATCCTTAAAGAGAGATTATCTGTTTCTCCAGTTTTTGATGAGGATGATATACCTTTAGGTTATTGGAAAGGTTTATTTGGAAATACCATTCCTGATGTATTGAAGATAAAAGTTAATGTAAAAACTCATTCTCCTAAAGGTTATGAGATTAAAGAAATCGTAAAAGAATTTAAAAAAGGAACTGGATATTATGAAAAAGAATCATCTATATCTAAAAAAGTTGTAGAACCCAAAAAAGAAGGAAGGGGAATAGTAGTACATCCGTATATTGCTTATGATAAAAATCCAGAAATAGGAAAAAGACAGATAAAAGAATTCATAACAAAAATAAAAGAGGCAAAATTTAACATGGTTTTTCCTTTTGCTTGGTTGCCAAGAACAGAAGCAATGTATAATACAGAAAATAAATATTTTATTAAAATTTATCCTGACTGGGACCCTTTAAAAGAATTGATTGAAGAAGCCCATAAAGAAAACATAGAGGTCCATGCTATAGTATGTTTGATACCAGAAGGAGACGAAGAATTAAAAGGTATACTTAAAGAACATCCCGAGTGGGCTCTCGGACTTGGGAAAAGAGGATGGCTTGACCCTGTAATTCCTGAAATTAAAGAATATAGGATAAATAATATTCTTGAAATAGTTAGAAATTATGATATAGATGGTATACATTTAGATTATGGAAGGTTAGGTGTTTTTCAACCGAGTATAAAAGGAGCGGAAATATATAAAAAAGAATTTGGTATAGACCCTTCAAATTTAGAGATTGGCAGTGAAGAATACAAAAAGTGGTTTATTTGGACAGGAAATCACCTCACAGATTTAGTCGGTAATTTGTCCAGAGAAATAAAAAAAATAAAACCAAATGTTGAGCTTAGTGCATATGTGCAGGGAGATAAATATTCTGAAGAAGCAAGATTCTGGGAATATCATCAGAACTTTCCTGAATGGATAAACAAAGGGTATATAGATTTCATAGTTCCTACAGCATATGTTTATGATGCACTTAGATTTAAGTCATGGGTAAGAAGACAGATAGATGTGTCTAAAAAAGCAAACCCAAATATACCAGTATATCCCTGCCTTGGAATACACTCAAGTCATGGCAGTTTAGATGCTAAAGGTACTATAAAACAGATAAAAACATTAAGAGAATTATCCGCAGATGGTTTCGTAATATATACATGGGAAGCTCTCAAATATTTTGTTGATGATGTTAAGAAAGAATGTTTAACTCAAGATACAGTAATACCCAAGAAGAATATTAAATGAATATTCGTTGAATACGATATAAACAATTATGCAAGATAACAAAAAAAATTTTTTTACTTTACGTTCAATTATAATTGGCACAATTCTATCTGTAATAATAAGCATAGGTGATATTTATAATATGATTGTTATCAAGGGTTCATATATGACCCTTGACCTTACAACTCCCGCAGCGCTTTTTTTTATATTCTGGATTACTTTATTAAATCTGTTATTAAGAAAGGTAATGCCTAAAGCATCTCTGTCCGCAGGAGAGATGATTCTTATATATATTATGATGATTGTTGCTTCTTCAATTCCTACAATGGGCTTTACTCTTTATTTCATACCTCTTATCAGTGGATTAAAATATCATACCACTCCTCAAAATAAATGGGATACTTTAATTCTCCCGCATATTAAAAAACATCTTATTTTACAGGATGAAAACGCAATAAAGTGGTTTTATGAAGGGCTGCCATATGGAGAAAAAATTCCATGGATAGCATGGTTTAAACCCATATTTTTCTGGTTTATACTTATACTTAGTGTATATCTGGTAATGATATTTTTAATGGTTTTAGTAAGGAAACAGTGGGTAGAAAATGAAAGAATTACTTATCCATTAACTAATGTGCCTATTGAACTTATAAATGCACATCAAAATAATATTCTCATTAATAGATTGTTCTGGATAGGTTTTATGATACCTTTTTTAATAGGTTGTATCAATGGACTACATTTCTATTTCCCCGCTTTTCCATCAATTTCGCTTGTTAATTCAATACCAATTTTTCGCAGAACAGTATGGCTTATTTTACGTATCAGTTTTCCAATGATGGGATTCACATATTTTGTCAATCTTCCGCTTGCGTTCAGTTTATGGTTTTTCTGTCTATTAACAAATGTAGAAACAGGTATAATGAATATAACAGGGTTAGCAAATCTTGAGTGGTTGCCATATACTCCTAATGCAATATTAGGTTGGCAGTCATTCGGTGGTTTAATAGTCCTTGTCCTTTACGGACTTTGGATAAGCAGAAAATATTTTTTAAATGTAGTAAGGAATTCTTTTAATAGAAAAGATAGAGAAGATGAAATTGTATCTTATAAAGTTGCATTATTAGGTACATTAATCTGTCTATTATTTATATTTATCTGGATGGTTATTAGCGGACTGAAACCACTGCCAGCAATAGTAACGATATTTTTTATGTTTATTTTATTTATAGGAATAACACGAGTTGTCATTGAAGGAGGGCTGGCAGCCACAAGAGCTCCGGTAATAGCCCCTGTTGCAACAACATGTATATTTGGCTCATCATTCTTGGGACCTTCAGGTATGGTTGCCCTTGGTTATATGTTTGCCTATGCCGCTGATATTAGAACCTTTGTTATGGCATCTACTGCTAACGCGTTAAAGATGTTGGAAGGTATAAAAGAAAATAAAAATATTATATTCTGGGCAATATTGATTTCTATCATAGTAACACTTATATCTTCAATCTGGGCAACTATTTTTTGGGGTTATAAATATGGAGCAATAAATGCAGATACATGGTTTTTCATATCAGGACCACAGTACCCCTGGAAATATGCTGCAGAACAACTTATGCATCCTACAGGAACAAGATGGGGATATATAGGAATAATGTTCATAGGAGCTGCTATAACAGGCATTATACAATTTATGCGTATGAGGCTTTTCTGGTTCCCATTCCATCCTCTGGGTTTTGTTTTCTCAACTATTATGATGACAAATCAACTATGGTTTTCTATATTTCTTGCATGGATGATAAAAAGAATGATTCTAAAGTATGGTGGAGATAAAGCATATAAAAAAGGTAAAAATTTCTTTATAGGACTTGTAATAGGACAATTTGTAGTAAATGGATTATGGTTAATAATAGATTTTATTACCGGGCATTCCGGCAATGTTCTCTTCTGGGCATGAACAGAAAAATTCCAGTTTTGGTAGTATTTTTTTTATTAGTATCAAATAAAAATATAAAAACACATTTATATGATTTATATGGAGGTGAAAACATGAATAAAAAAAAGAATTTTACTAATTATAACAATTCTTCTGTAGAAACATATAATATCTATTGTGATGGTAAAAGTGGATATGAATGGAAAGAGGCAAATAAAATTGATATAAATAATAACATGACTGTTATTGCAAATATAGAATTTGAAGATAAAATGCCGGAACTTATTCAGACAATAATTTCAAAATGGCAAATTAAAGAAACTTTTAAAGAATTTGAAGCATTTGATGCAGGTAAAACTGAAGGATTGGATACAACAGGATTTTTAGGTGCAATATTTGATGGCCGATATATTTATTTTGTCCCTCAGTGTAATACAGAGGGAAGGCGACATGGATATGTACTAAGATATGATACTCATTCTCCTTTTAAAAATCAAGAAAGTTGGGAAAGTTATAATGCTGAACATACAAGTGGACTTAATACCGTAGGATACTATGGAGCTGCCTTTGATGGTCGATACATATATTTTGTTCCGAGAATAAGTAGAACAAAATTTCTACGCTATGATACGAAAAAACCTTTTAAATCACCTGAAAGCTGGTCTGCATTTGATCTTGGCCTTGATATTCAATATCAAGGATGTGGTTACGATGGCAGATATATTTATTTTGCTCCCGGAGGCAATAATAATCCTGTATTAAGATATGATACCAAAAAACCTTTTAACGATAGAAAAAGTTATGAAACCTT
>JAMWCZ010000044.1 GCA_023819225.1 Candidatus Omnitrophota bacterium | reverse complement strand
GAAGGAAGGTAAAAAGAATCGGGATTGCGAGTTATCAGATATTTCCATTGCCTGTATATGAAGGACTAAAAAAAGCAGCACCTGATGCAGAACTTATAAAGAGTGATGAGATTATAGTGGACCTGCGGATTATAAAGAGCCCTGTAGAATTAGAGATGCTTAAGGAGGCGTTCAGGATATCAGAGTCAGCACTTACAAGGACACTGAAAAAGATGAAGCCAACAATGACAGAACTTGAGGTAGTCGGCATCATAGAAGAGGCGATTTATTCAGAAGGGGCAGAGTATGAGGGACATCCAGAGTATGTGCTTGCAGGGAGAAACTCAAACCATGCGATAGGTAGGCCTGGCTATGCAAAGTTAGGTAAGAAAAACCTCATACAGTTGAATATAGGTGCCCGTGTTGCTGGATACTCTTCAAGTGTAGGTAGACCAGTATGTTTTGGTAAGATGCCTCCTGATATGAAAAAACTTGTTTCTGCAGGGCTTGATATGCATTTTAAGACAATGGAGTGGATGAAGGCAGGGGTGAAGGCAAATGAGGTGGTGAAAAAGTTCTTTGAATATGGAGAGAGGTTAGGGGTAAGCAAAAATATACTCTATGGTCCCTGCCATGGACTGGGTATGATGGAGGTTGAAAAGCCGTGGATGGAGTCACACTCTGAATATTACCTGCAGGAGAATATGACATTCCAGGTGGATACATTCCTTTACTGTGAGGACTATGGATTACGATGGGAAAATGGTGTTGTGGTGAAAAAAGATGGGGTTGAGCCGCTTTCTAAAAAACTTACAAAGATAATAGAGTTATAAAATTTCTGCCTCACCAATACTCTCTCCCTACCCCTCACCCATACCCTCTCCCCACTGCGCGGGGCGAGGGTAAAGAGAGGACACCCCTCACCCATACCCTCTCCCCACTGCGGGGGCGAGGGTAAAGAGAGGACACCCCTCACCCATACCCTCTCCCCTGAGGGGAGAGGAAAAAAGAGAGGGGGAGAAATAAGGAAATACTAAGAGAGGTGCAAAATGAGATATGAAATGATGTTTGCAGAAGAATTGCGGCAGGCAATTAAAAATAATACCCCCTTTGTTATACCCGTGGGTGTACTTGAGTATCACTCTGAACACTGTGTCTTTGGTGTTGATACACTCTTGATAGTTAAGGCACTTGAGATTATTGAAAAGGATATGGATATTGTGATATGCCCTCCTTTTTACTATGGCGCAGCAAGTTATGCAGTGGAGCCACCTGAAAATAATGGAACAATACATATCCCCAGCAGCACACTTTATACCCTTGCAAAGGACCTTTTTAAGGGGATGCTGCGTATAGGAATCAGAAATATCCACCTTTTTATACATCATCAGAGTGAAAACTTTGTTGCAGGTATGCCCACAGACCTTGCTTTCAAACTTGCAGCAAGGGAATCAATCTTTGAATATCTTGAAGAGGAACATGGAGAAGGATGGTGGGGGAAAGAGGAAATGAAGGAATACTATACAATGCATGAGAATGCCTCTGACCCATTTAGTTGGATAAAGGTTCATCCATTTATGGATGAGGAGACGCAGAAAAAGTTCCCCATAGACCATGCAGGTAAGCAGGAGACATCCCTTATGCTTGCGTTCTGTCCCGAAGGTGTGGATATGAAGAGATTTACAGAGAAAAAATGGTACAGTCAGAGCGCAAAGGATGCCTCTTTAGAGTATGGACTTGCTGCAAAAGAGATGATCTTAAGAAAAATGAAGGAAGTTTTAAAGAGATAATATTATAATCATAAAAGGTATTGTCATGGAACCTGGAAGATGTTAAATAGGTATTATACATAAAGGGGGAAAGATAGACTTGACTGGAATAAAATATGGAGTTATAATAAATGAGAAGGTGTGAGATGTTAAGAAAAAGTGGTCAAGGAACAGGAATCTACTACAGATCCGAGATGTGTTCACTCCTTTTCTCAGAAGTTCTGGTAGACCCCTTTCTCTACCAACTTCTGTTTACTACATAGATAAACTTTTAGGAGGTGTAAAATGTTAAGAGATATATTTTCAAAGAGCAGGTCTCAAAACATCCATGGGTTCACATTAATAGAACTGCTTGTTGTAATAGCGATAATCGCAATTTTAGCAGCGATGTTGCTACCTGCACTCAGCCAGGCAAGGGAAAGGGCAAGGCAGGCGGTATGTATAAGCAACTTGAAACAAATGGGATTGGCATGGCTCCTGTATGGACAGGATTACGGATATGTTATAAATACTTATTTTGCATCCCCTACCAACCAATGTTTAGATGGAGGATGGTGCTACTATTTTTACTTGTATACCAACAAAGCATTGAGATGCCCAAGTAATCTTGCTAGATGTTCATGGTCAATGGCAGCATACCTGTCAGGTATTCCTTACAGGTATGCATGGACCAATTATGCTTATAATTGTAAACTCGGTGACGCTGGCTATGTGGCTAACACATGGTATAAGCCTCAGCAACTGGAAAAGGGCAGGTTAAAAATGGATAAAATTGCGGTTCTCTGCGATGCTGCTGTGCAATTAGTTTCGGGGGTTAAATACAGCAAGCCGAGAATTAACTGGACTGATGAGGAAAATGATATGGGTAGGTGGCACAATGATGGTTTGAATATTCTTTTTGCAGATGGACATGTGGGATGGATGAAGTGGAATGACAAAATCTGGGATAATTATTTTGTCTGGAAGACCGCTAATGAGACCGAGTGGTAAAAAATGGAAAGATTAAAATGGTTGGTTTTATGTTTTTTTATTATATGTTTGGCATTGATGTCTGAAGAAGAGAAAGGTAGCAAAGAAAATCTTTTAAAAAATCCTACATTCCAGGATGGTTTTGCAGGATGGCAGTCATGGGCTTCTTCAGATACTCCTCCTCTTGCAGGGCTCAAGATAGATAATAAAAATGGTGCTGATGATACAATGTGTGTTTATATGCAGGGTTTTTCTGGTGCCGGCTGTATATATCAGTGTATTCAGCCGGTTCAGTATGGAGCAAGATATAAGTTAAAATTCCAGTTCAAAACAGAGATGAAAACAGGACAGGCAATCGGTGAAATAAGATATCAGACAGCAAAAGAGATAAACCCAGCACTCTGGTATCAAACAAAAGATGCAAAATGGTCAAAGTCCGAACCAATTTCAGGAACACTTACTGGTTGGAAAACATGTGAAATAGAAATTGTTGTACCGGAAGACCAGAACATTAAAGCCATTGTTCCATTCATAAGCGTTACCAAACAATCTCCTGAGGATAAATTTTACATTGATGCAGTAGAATTCTATATCGTGAAATAGTAACGAATATAAAAATTACAGGAATAACACAAAGTATCATCCTGAATGTATCTTTCAGGAACTTTTATTTCTTTTTTTCATTACGAGATGCTGAAGACAAGTTCAGCATGACAACAAGAAACTATTTGACGCTAATATATTACCTGTTGTATATTACACTCTATGAAAAAATTATTCATATTTCTTGGTATTTTCGTCAATCTGGTTATCCTGGTTGAAGGGAAAGAATTAAATGACCGGGAGAATAGACAAAAATGGGGAATGGAACCAAATACAATTCCAAACCCTGGTTTTGAAAATCTTGATAGAAACAATAGACCATTAAACTGGACAAGTTTTATCCCCATCCCTTCTGATACGTCATTAGAAAAAATTCAGAAAGAATTCGGATTTAAACAACAAGTGTCTGTATTAAATTCAGATTTTGAAGAAATAGAGCCATCTATGGATTTCTTTAAATATACAAAAATTAGAAAAATCGGAAGGATAAAGTACCATAAGGATGTCTGGAAAGCAGGACTGAATTTTAAAGAATACAAAGATGCAGGCAAGTTAAATAAAAGTGAAGTATTCCCTGGTATAGAAGAAAAAATTGTCCATAGTGGAAACAAAGCATTGAAATTTGAAGTTGAAAACTCCCGTGGTTTTTCCTGGTCAGAAGTTTATATGGACCGCGTTTTTGAAGTAAAACCCTATACTGAATATATAATAAACTTCTGGTATTACCAATCTGGTGATGAAAATCTATATGGAACTGTCTGGTTGGACCTGGCAGGAAAAAGGTATATAAAATTTCCTGACCTTGATAAAAAAGTGTTAAATCAGTGGAAACAATACACTTTTTATTTCAAGACAGGGGAAGAAAAGGGAAAATCAGCAATACAGTTATGGGGTTCATGTGAAAAAAAAGGAATCACTGGAAAGATTGTTTTTGATGATATAGGTATATTTACTCATAAAGATATCTGGGATAAAGACCTATGGGAAATATCAAAGAATGATTTTCATAATGGGCAATATTCTCTGAAAATAAATAACACACCAAGAGAAATAAGAGTAATTAGTGATATTATAGGCATTGATTATCATAAGAAATATAAACTTACCGCATTTGTAAAAGCAAAAGAAGCTACAGGAGAAAATTATATAAAAGTAAACTGGAAAAGATATGCTAATAAATTTGATATAGAAACAATTAAAACTACAATAAGTAATCCAATTATAGGAACATTTGACTGGGAAAAGATAGACATCCCACTTACACCTCCTGAAACAGCACAGTTTTTAGAGGTGGAATTATTCTCATCCGGTAATCAGGGTATATGGATGGTGGACGATTTATATATGGATGGATTTGGGGATGAAGATATTGAATTTTTAATGTCCCAGGCAGGTTTTGAAAAAGACGGATACAAAGATATAATAATAAGAACAAAAGAAAAATTTACAAGCCATCCTATTCTGGAAATATATAAAAAAAACGGCAAAAAACCTGTTTTGAAAAAAAATATGGACTATTGGGGAAAATATAAATGGGGAGAACATTACTATACAGCAGAATTCAGTGAATTAAAAAAAGAAGGAGATTATTTTCTTAAAGTGAAATACAGCGATGGGAAAGAAGAGAAATCTCCTTTATTTCCTGTGCAAAGAGGGTTGTATAGAGAACTTGCAAAAAATGGAATTAAATATTTCTATTACCAGAGAAGTGGATATGAAATACCTGGTTGGCATAAGGCATGTCATTTAGATGATGCATGGTTTACAAATTTTGATACTTCTGAAAGATACTATCATATAGATTTAACAGGTGGATGGTTTGATGCAGCAGACCTCAACAAATGGCTTGATCCACAGGGATGGTATGTAAGAAGTTTGTGTAATGTTTATAATAAACTTAAAGATGAAAGAAAAGATTTCTTAAAAGGGAAACTTCCTGATATGGTTGAAGAAGCAAAATGGGGCGCAGAATATATCAAAAAAAGCTATAAAGGAAATGGTGAGTTTTATTTCTGCGTCAAAATTTTTGATTGGCGGACCCCACCTGACGAAGACACTGATAATATACCAGGGAATGACGATGACAGATGTTCAAATGTTATACTTCCTGAAACCTGTGCTACTTTAGGACTGGCTTCATTTGCAAATATGTTGAAAAATATAGGTAATGAAGAAACAAAAAATTATTTAGAAATTGCAATAGACTCTTTCACAAACCAGACAGAAAATCCAGAAATAGTAAAAAAACTTACAGGTATCCAGAAAGACAATATCTGTCTAACTCTTTCTGCAATAGAGCTTTATAAAGCAACCGGTGAGCAGAAGTATTTTAATTTTGCAAAAGAACATGTGAAACAACTTGCACAGTTTTGTATTGACGGAAATTTCAAAATTTCCTCTCAAAAAGAAACAGAAGAAAAACGGCTTTTATATTTTTTAGAGCCAATAGAAGAATTTGCTTTAAATTTTCCAGAAGAAGAGGAGACAGTTTTATGTAAAAAGGCACTGGAAACTGTTGCAGAGCATATGGTAAAAGTTTCCAAACTTTCTCCACTCGGACATACCCAGACATTAACGGAAAACATTGAAGATTCCAGCATTTTTCTTTCTCCAGGAAGGTCAACTACTTACATTTTGAGTTGCGCCTTCCATCTTTCAGCAATGGCACATATATTAGGAAAGCCCGAACTTTTGAAAATTGCTGAAAAGAACCTACAGTATGCTCTGGGAAGAAACTTCCACGGCGCAAGTTGTATGGCACACATTGGCTGGAAATGGGGTGCTCACTTCACTTATCTATGCAACTGCCCGGGTCATGAAGATGGAATAATACCTTATGCAGTAAATAAAGGTCATGCCCTTGGAGGTACGAGGTTCAGAACAGGAATGCCTTATGCAGTTATGCCTGGGCCATATTCTCCTCTGTATATGGAGGAGTGGAACCTTGAAGTTTATGGGGTAACACAGAGTTTTCTTTTAAATGCTTTAACAAATATCATCACTTATACCGGAAGGCGGTGGATGACTCCTCGGAAGTGGATAGAGAGGTAAAAATGTTAAAAAAAATCAAATTTTTAGGAAGTTGTAAACCAGCTTTTTATCATTGTGAGGTGATGAGAGCGCCCAAAGACATCTCAAAAAAGAATTGCTATTGCAAACGACGCCTTACAATGCCGGTTGTAAATAAATATTTACTTTTTTTAACTTTCCTTTTAATTTTCTGTAAATTAGGATTTGCAGAAGGTATGGATGTAAACAATTACTATGAAGTGGAGACAGGGAATGTTATTTTAAATCCGAGTTTTGAATTTTTTGATGAAAAAGGAACTCCCCTCTTCTGGTTCAAAAGGCCATTTACAGAAGCGGATGTTTCTGTAACAAAAGAAGTTAAAAAACATAAAGAGTTCTCCTTATGCATATCAAATTCTGACCCTGATTTTTATCTTCAGAACATTGCAGTAATAGATATTGACTATTCCTACGGGTATACGATTGATTTCTGGGTAAAAGCGGAAAATGTCACCGGAGAAAATTATCTTGAGGTTGAAATAGCAAGAAACGGTAATTTAAAAAAAAGCGGTTCTACGCCTTGGGATATCCTTGGCACTTTTAAATCAGAAAATTTAACAGGGAATTTTGACTGGAAAAAAATAAGTTTGGATATAAAACCACCAAAATATTCAATGTATCTGCTGATAAGGTTCATCTCCAGAAATAATAAAGGTAGGTTATACCTTGATGGCTTTTACCTAAATGGATATGGTTCTGCTCCGGTAGAAATAATAATCAATCAGGCAGGATTTCATCCAGATGGATTGAAAGATGGAGTGGTAAGAACAAAAGAAAAATATTCAGATGGAACTTTTGAGATTATAAATGCTCAGGGTGAAACTGTCTATAAGAATTCACTTGTCTATTTGTGCCAGTATAAATTTGGAGAACACTACTACTCTTTTGATTTTACAGAATTCAAAAAAGAAGGTAAATACAAGATTAAAATAGATTTTGGAGAAGGGATTACTTATCTATACCCAGATTATTTTGAAATAGATAAAAAAATTTATCAGAAACTATGGGAGTTCAGTTTAAAGCATTTACAACATGCCAGATGTGGTTATGAAGTCCCTGGCTGGTTTAAACCAGCATACCTTGATGATGCAGCTATTTACACTGACAGATTTAATGGCAAAAAAATAGGTCATCAGGATTTAACTGGTGGCTGGTTTGACGCAGGAGATACCAACAAGTTTAATGAAAACAGTGGAATTGTTACCTGGGAATTAATAAAAAGTTTTGAATTGATGTTTAGTCCTGAAGAAGCAAAAGATAATATAAATCATGATGTGGTAAAAGAAGGAGAATGGGGAGCGAAATACCTTCTTAAACTTTATGATGGTAAAGGAGGATTCTGGGGTGCAGTAAGAGATCCTGCTAATACGATGAAAACCCCTTTCTGGGAAAATACAGACAATATACCAGATACTCCTGATGACCGGATAGTTTTTCCTATATCGCTTGGCAACAGAGAAATCATTTTGGGGCTTGTTCAATATATTAATTTCTGTAAAAAATACAACTATAAAATTTCAGAAATAGACCCTTACATAAAAGTAATAAAAGAAGCATTACCCCTTGCCTTAATAAAACCACTTAGCCAGAGAATTTACGAAGATGCTGACCCTTATTTAATTCCTATAGGTAAATTGATGATGGAAATTATAGGAGAAGAAAAGTATCAGCAGGATTCAAAAAAAATTGCAAACCAGTTAGAAGTAGAAATAAGAGAGGAAGAGTATCTCCAGCAGGCATTCAGAAATAAAAATCCTGCCATTTACCTGTACAAAATTATTTTTGACTCAAGTTTACCATTCCATTTTATTTATTTCCTTTTAGAATATGCAGAACTTTTCCCTGAAGATGAACTAACTCCAAAAATTAAAGAAACTGTAGGAAAATTTATTGAGAAGGAACTGGTCCCTTTATCAAAAAAAGAATTAACACCTATAGGTCATACTTTTTACTGGGACCCTTTGAAACATCAGGGTAAAGCAATATCCTCTCCCAACAGGAATAATATATATCAGATAGGTGTGGCATATATATTTGCAAAAGCAGCAAGGGTATTAAACAAAAAAGAATATTTGGCTCTGGCAGAAAAAAATATTGGCTGGATTCTTGGCAGGAACTATTGTGCTGGTTCTTCTCTTGTAGGAATTGGACACAGACAACTGGCATGTTACGCTGACTGGTTGCGGCATTGTCCAGGGCATGAAGATTCTTACCTGCCAGGAGGTATCTGCAAGGGGATAGGAGTTGGAAATGGTGTTCTTAATAATGACTTTAAAGAAATAATGCAAAATCCTATAAAAGGGGTTTGTATGCCAGAAGGATTTCCTTTTATGCATTCATTCCCATCCAAGGATTGTCCTGTATACCAGACAAATGGCTTAACTGAAGTTTGGATAAGGGTTACAGGCGCATTTTTGCTTGCCTGTGGAGAGATTGAAAAAAGTATAAGAGAAATGGGTAGATGAGGGTTCTTTATGCAGAAGAGATTTAAGAAACTGAATAACTGGTATTCAGGAATATTAACAGATACGTCCCATAAAAAATGAGTATTAAACTGGTTTCAAACATTCTTGAGGTAGTTTTTGATACAAGTAATTTTGAAATTGTTTCTATTTACAACAAAAGCACCTGTGAGAAAATTACTCTTAAGCCAATAACCTCTTTCCGTATAGAATTTGAAACAGAGGCATTGGATAGTTCAGATTGCAGGAAAACTCTCGTTTCATCAAATAATAACACCCTCAAGGTGAGATATGAAGGGGAAAATTACGAAATTGAGATTACCTATACATTAAAACCTTCTCTTCATTTTTTACAAAGGCGCTTGTTTCTTATACCAAAACATAACAATTCTTATCTCATTCGCAGGATTGACCTTCTGACTTTTTCTCTGGAACCTGCCTCTGGAAAACTTATCCCATTTCAACACGGACAATGTAGAACATATTTTTTCAGAAAAGACCGCTGTGGATTTATGTTTGGAATTCAGGTACCGGTCCTTGATGAAGAACAAAAAAATCTTGGAAGAATAGTTCTCGGGTATCCGGTAAATTACAGGTTCCTCTCGGGTGAAATATATCAGGCAGAAATTTTATTCTGGGGTACATACCTGCTCACAGGGAAATTTACACCACCCGTCCCTCTAAAAGTAAAGGAATGTATACAATCTCCAAATCTTCTTGATTACGGTGAATCAGAAGCGATGCTCTCTATGGTTAAATCTCAGATATCTCCTTGCACTGGTGGTCCGGTGGTATGTTTCAACGGATGTCAGAATAACCTTACACGGAACGCTTATGATGAGAAAAATATTAAATTTCTTGAAGAGGATAAAAAAATCCTTCTGATGGCAAAAGAAATGTTAGGAGATTTTATTGCGCAACCTGCTCCTCCATGGGCTGGCGCTCATCACACAGTAAAAAAAATGAAGTCAACTGATTGTAAAATCCCAAAACTTCCTGTCCGTGAAGAATTCATAAACTGGGCTTATCAAAATGGAATAAAACTTGGTATATACATTTCTTTAAAGGGTGCACAACCATGGAAGTGGGAAAATAATTATCTCCCTGGTTATTGCGATGACCAACCACATTGGCAGGGTAAACATGAAAATATAATATATACCTGCCCTGTTAACAGGCCTTTTATGGAATGGCTGACAGGAATTCTTATTGACGACATCCGTTACCATAAGTATGCTGAATTTGCACAGGATGAAAGCTTGCCAGCACCTCGTTATAAACTCCCCTGTGAAGCAGAAACCCATGACCATCTTCCTGGGGATGCAAGTTACGGGTTTTTCCTTGTAAGGCGAAAATTATTTCAGAGATTAAAAAAAGAATTTCCTTCCCTTATACTGAAAGGAGAAAGACCACAGATGGATGCAGGTATATGGGATGCATTATACCTTGACGCAATTTATACCCTTTCAGAGATTTTAGATGGAATAGGGAGTGATGATATAAGAAAATGGAGCAGAATCAGGCACTACTACCACTTTGTTCCTCCGAGTATAGACGAAGTACCTGTAAAACATTTTCAAAGTGAAAACCTTGATTATCTTATGTTAAGCATCCTTGCTGTTTCAAGAAATTATCTCTTCTGTGAACTGCCTTACAGTTGGTCTAAAACATCTCTTCACCGTGTCAGGTACTGGCTGGACTGGGCTCGTAAGAATTCCCAACTTATGTTTGAGTGCGTTTTCCTTCCTGACTGGCCTGGAGAAGGTAAATGTGACGGATATGTCCGTGCATTAAACGGAAACGGATATGCCTTCTTTTTCAATGCCAATAATAAAATTGCTGAAGCGATTCTCCCGCTTGATGAATCTGCAGGGTTGATATCAGGTGAGAGTTATAGTGTATCCCTGGAATACTCAACTGCAAAAATTGATTTTTTCAATGCCACCTCAAAACAGGTCTTCCAGAAAAATTTAAAATTTCAACTCCCTCCTCATTCATCTGTTCTTTTGAAAATCGCAAGAAGTTGAAACTGGTCCACCCATCACATAGATTTCGGAATCCCTAAAGGGTGAGGGGAGAGTTAGGGTATTTTTGAACAAAAAATTAGAGGAAAAGGATTACCTATGTACCCTATCCGTACGATAGATTGACAGAGGTATCCGGGTTATATAGAATATATGGAAGCATAGGAGATAGAAATGAAGACAGAGAGAGGAGAAGGTTACATTTTAGTGGCAGGTAAACCATTTTATCTGAGGGGAGGAGAGATACACTACTTCAGATTAAAGGAAGACCAGTGGAGGGATAGGGTAAAGAAGATTAAATCAGCATCAATGAATACAGTAAGTTCATATATGCCCTGGTTCTGGCATGAACCGGAAGAAGGCAAGGTTGACCTTGAAGGCAAGACGCTCCCTGAAAGAAATCTGAGGAAATTTCTCGAAATCTGTGCAGAAACAGGTTTGAAGGTAATAGCCAGGCCAGGTCCTTTTGTGAATTCTGAACTGAGGGAAGGGGGCTATCCAAAGTGGGTATTTGAAAGATATCCAGAATGCCTGAGCAGAAGAAAAGACGGAAACTTTGCTATAGGAAGGCCCAAACCAGCAGAAGGAGAACCTATTTTAAGGAAACTGGTAAAGCGTTGGTACAGTTATATCATTCCGCTTTTATCAGAATTCAGTTCCACAAAAGGAGGCCCTATTATACTCTGTCAGCCAGATAATGAGATTTCTGCTGCCTGGTCATACGGGCTTGGTAATTCTCTTTATGACAGTTCTATTATAAAAGAAGGAGGGTTCTGGCATAAGTGGCTTAAAGAGAGATATGGTGGGATAGAATCCCTTTCTGATAGATACGGAAGAAAGATAGAGAAGTGGTCTGAAATACTTCCACCAAGAGATATGCCTTCCAATCTTTATGAATACAGAAAGTGCCTTGACTGGCTTGATTTTAAAAGGGAATTTTTTGCTGATTGGGGTATAACACTCTGCAAATGGATAAAAGAATTCGGTCTTGATGTGCCTTTCTTTTTTAACGAGCCAGTAGCAGGTTTCTATACCCATGGAGACCATCCAGGGTTTATGGATAAAATGAATAAAGCAGGGATTGACTGTTTTACTGCGTGTCACAACTATTCAGACAGGATTTACGACCTTGAAGGTGCAAACTCAATTGAACTTGCAGTGGAGATAACAAAATCAGCACCGGGCAATCCTGTGGCTGTTTCTGTAGAGACAAATCATACCTGGTTTGAAAGCCGTCTTTCAAGGAGCCATATCAATGGCCCTGTAAATCTCCGTATGGGACTTGCGCATGGACTGAATGGCTCAAATATATATGCCTTTGTAGAAGGGAGAAGCCCGGGGGATAGTACACTCTGCGGGCTTGAATACTGGCAGGATGCACCTGTATCAATAGACGGGAAAAAGAACCCATGCTACGAAGAGAT
>JAMWCZ010000043.1 GCA_023819225.1 Candidatus Omnitrophota bacterium | reverse complement strand
AACCTCTCCTGTTGAGGTCTTTAATCCAGATGCAACAGAACCTGATATATATAAATATAATAACGGCTCTGCTACAATAGATGTGAGACCACGCGACTTCCGGCTAATGATATTTAGGTAAGGGATTTTAAAAACGGGGGTGGAGAATGAAACAAAAAGCAGTTCAGGTAGTACTGATAGTGGTAATTTTGCTGGCGATCGGGATTATAGTAAACAATTTGAAACCCAGGACTTATAATTACTATGAGCGTGTACTGGTAGATGTCCAGGCAAACAAGGTTTTTCTGCATAGATTAGAGTATGGGAAACCTGTGGAGTTTCCGGTTGAATCACCTTTTAGCCAAGGGAAAAATGCCTATCCCGCAATACAGTGTAAAAAAGATGGGACGATATTTGCTATTGAAGAAAGGGCCGAATCCCCTGATAATCCTTCACTACCTACAATAATAAAATGTCCTGTATGTGGTAGAGCAGATGTGGATGTTCCTCAACTACCTGAAGGAAAGAAGAGTATGGATATACATGGACCTGTGCAGGTGGTAAAACCATCTCCTATGGAATTGCCCTGAGACAAGCAAATGCTCTTTTCCTTATGATACAACTGGGGCACCTTCCACAGGGCTTTTTACCGCTTTTATAACACGACCAGGTAATGGATAGGTCAAGACCAAGGGATAGCCCTTTCCTTATAATAGCTGCCTTGGACATATAAAGAAGGGGTGTCTTTAGCACTATTTTTCTGCCTTTTATCGTCTTTTTTGTAGCAATATCTATAAGTTTCTGGTATTTTTTAATATATAGAGGTCTGCAGTCAGGATAGCCTGAAAAGTCAATGGAGTTTACTCCGATGAATATTGCATCTGCATTTAGTGTTTCAGCAAGTGCAAGGGCAAGAGATATGAATATAGTATTTCTTGCAGGCACATAGGTGACAGGGATATCGCCTTTTTTTACTTTTTCAGGGATTCTTACCCTTTTATCGGTCAGTGCAGAGTTTACCCAGGAAAGGTCTATCTTTGTTATAATGTGTCTTTTAACTTTCAGGAACTTACATATTTTTTTAGCAGAAAGAATCTCTTTTCTGTTTCTCTGCCCGTAGTCCACTGTTAATGCATATATCTCATACCCATCTTTCTTTGCGATAGATGCAGCAACAAAACTGTCTATTCCCCCTGATATGAGGCATATAGCCCTTTTCATATCTATTGCCCCTCAGGAAGAGTATAGTCCACCGTTACCCTTTTCCCGCCTTTCTTTATGGACTCCTCACAAGCAAACGCACATGCCATCGTCTTCCAACTATCAAAGGCATTGAAAAATGGTGGCTTACCATCTCTCATCCTGTAGACAAAGTCCCTGAAAAATCCGCAGGAATTATGATGTAAAACATTCAAATCTATCCCACGATAACTTTCTATCCTTTTAAGGCAGGTCTTTCCACCGGGGCCACTAAAATCCATCAGTAATATCGTTGCTTTCCAGAAATTTGTATACAAAGAACCTTCTGAACCAACAACGCTCACATTATATTCATGGCCAAGTTCATTCTCCATTCCAGGGGGAGGAAAATATACAGCGCGGTGCTGTATGGTTATGAGGTTGGCGAGTTTTTCGCCAGGGAAGAAACATAAGGTAGATGCCGGCTCTCTGTATGCTCTGTACCATCCTTCAGGTCCGCGGACCTGTGGGGCAGGTATAGCCATTACTTCTTCCATCTCGGCTCCCATATAATACCTGAATATATCAATCCGGTGACATCCTTCTTCAATGTAATAACCACCTATGTTTTCAATCTTTGCGCGCCATGTCTTCTCTTTTTCAAATCCCTGACCACCGCAGAAGTGGTTAAAGAGTATATTCTTTGGCTCCCCTATCTCTCCTGCATCAATGAGTTCTTTCACCCTTTTACAAAGAAGTGAGTATCTCATCTCAAAATCTATCTGCAGATATCTCCTGCTTTCCTTTTCCGCTTTCAGCATCGCAGCAATATCTTCCTTTTTTATGGAAAACGGCTTCTCTGAAAAGACATGCTTACCACTTTTCATCGCTGTTATAGCAACCTCTGGATGCATAAAGTTAGGCGTTGCATTGTAGATAACATCTATATCTTTATCTTCACAGAGTTTTCTGTAGTCAGCATATGCTTTCAGTCCATATGTCTCTTCTGCCTTTTTCCTTTTTGCTTCATCCGGCTCTGCTATGGCTTTTAGTTTTATATCTGCCTGTTTTAAGATGCATCTTGCTATATTCTCTCCAACGCCACCAAATCCTACTATGCCTACCTTCATTATCTTTTTTTCCATTCTATATGCTCCTTTATTTTATATCTATTAACTTATGTATCTGCATTCGCAGATACCAGTTTTCTTTCGGATGTTTTTTAAGGATATTTACTATATATTTTGCTATTTCAATGTTATTATCAACTGGCTGAAGGACTATCGGCGCTTTTATCCTTCTATCAATAAGTTTTAAGTCCTTTCTCTCAGTAATTACATACTTAAACTCATTTGCAATTTTAAGAAATCTCTCATCATAGCCATATTTGAAATACAAAAGCCCTTCTCTTTTGGGGCTAACAGTGAGCCAGTCAGGTTTTATATCCTGCCAGATTGTTCCGTTTGTTTCAACAGATACATTATATTCCCTTTTTTTCAATGCATCTAAAAGTGGTGATAGTTTCTGTAAAAACGGCTCTCCACCTGTAATACACACCCACTTGGCAGGATATTTTTCTGTCTCTTTTATTATCTCCCTTAAGTCCTTCTTTTCCCCTTTGTCCCTTGCATATTTTGTATCGCAGAATTCACACATAAGATTACAACCAGCCAGACGAATAAATATCATAGGAAGACCTTGAAGAAGACCTTCTCCCTGTAAGGAATAGAAGACCTCACAGACATTATATATCATAGGCATAATGCCTTCGCGGATTTTTTAAATACCTCAATTATCTTATCTATCAGGCCGGTATCCATAAGTGTTTTTATCTCTATAGATACACTCTTATCAAGGATACTTTGGCTTACAGGGAAAGAACCACCTGCAATCTCTATATTGGCAATAAAGTGCCAGTAGTTGAGGATTGCTGGAGAGATACCATTTTCTTTCATAAGTCCCTTAAATTTATCTGCATCCTCTTTGTTCTTCAGAAATATGGTAAGGAATGTTGCTATCTCTCCGTTTTCATCAGGCAGTTCCCTGAACTCAATTCCCCCTATCTTCTCTATTTCTTCCTTTATGGCTTTCTTGTTTTCCTTCTGTCTGGTTATTACACTTTCAAGTTTTCTTAACTGTGCCAGCCCTAATGCCCCCTGTATCTCATTCATCCTGTAATTAAACCCTTTTCTCATCCTTTTTTCTTCACCTCTTCCCACTCCAGTAAGGTGAGGATGTCCATGGTCATGGTAAAACTCTGCCTGTTTATAAAGTTCTTCATTATCGGTAACGACCATACCACCTTCTCCAGTAGTCATTACCTTTACATAGTCAAAACTGAAGGCACCCATCTCCCCGAATGTCCCTGCCTTCTTACCCTTGAAAGATGCACCTGTTGCCTGGCAGGCATCCTCTATAACAAAAAGGCCTTTTTCTTTTGCTATCTGTATAATCTCGTCCATCTTTGCGGAAGAGCCCATCATATGGACTGGCATAATAGCCACTGTATCTTTTGTTATCTTTTTCTTTATATCTTCTGGTGATATATTCAATGACTTATCAATCTCACATAGAACCGGTTTAAGTCCTGCCTCCTCTATCGCCTCTATAGTTGCGACAAAGGTAAAACAGGGTGCAATGACCTCTTTCCCCTCTGAAAGGTTTAGGGATTCCAGTGCCACCTTTAATGCAGCACTTCCTGAACTAACCCCAAGTGCATACCTTGAACCCACATAACTTGCAAATTCCTCTTCAAATTGTTTTACCTTAAAAATACCTTCCCTTTCTTTATCAAATCCATATCTGAATAAAACCCCTTTCTTCAATACAGAGATTACCTCTTCAATCTCTTCGTTCCCAAATACTTCCCTTCCAGCCATCTTATCCCTCCGTTATTTTTCAAGTATCAGTTTACCGTATTCCTCAACAAGGTGGTAGTTTGTAATAGAAAGTTTAGGATACATTGACAGTTCTTTGTTTGAGAGATACCTTGAGTAGTTATAACGGGCTATAAGTACTCTCCAGTCAGAGCCCGGACCAAAGGTATTCCCGTATCTGGTAAGTTCCTCGGTAGGTATCGCCATCTCAAGTGTCCAGTAGTCATCCCTATCTTCCCATTTATTAAGAGACCCTTTTATCTGAACACCTATAAGTATATCTTTAAGTTTCACTTCTGGCTCATACCCACTCGGAAGGCCCATACGTCCTCCTCCAGGAAACCAGAAGACCGTCTTTTTGCTATTAGGCGTGCCATAGATTTCCCAGTACCAGGTACTTTCTGCTGGTTTCAAAAATATCTCAACAAGATCTCCTGTTCTGTAAAAATGCTTCTGGTCCTCTGTCTCTTCCTGGACAATATCTGTGTCGTAAAATTTTATGCCTATATAAAGATAATTTTTGTCCCATGCAGTCCGGATTTCTCCTTTCTCTTGCAATATATTCCCTTTTGCTTCCTCTCCCTTTGAAAGTGAAAGGTTATAGATAGGTGCAATCTGCCATACATCGTCTTCTAATTTCCCATCCACTACAACAGGGGTTTCAGAGTAGATTGCAATAAGTGGTACCGGCTCTGCCACAACCTTCTCTTTTTGAGGCACCTTCAGTGTTAAGGCACATCCAGAAAAGAGCACTAAAGACAATATCCCAGAAATCCATACGTTCTTATTCATACTTTCCCCCTCTTTTTGCTTAATAAAACACAGAGATATCACGGGGTGAACCTTTTCAGCCATATATAACTTTCCCTTCTTGTTTTGCTGTATTTATAATTATGGAATTTCCTGCCTCCCATCCCTCATCAGAATAATACATAATATCAAAAGGTTTTGTTGTCCTCTCAACCAATTTCCAGTGCAAATCTTTAGTTAAGTTAACTGTTTCAAATATATTTTTATTTCTAAAGTCCTTTGAAACTATTATGATATCAATATCACTGTCTTCTTTTTCTTTTCCTTTCGCATAGGAACCAAAAACGATTATTTTATAGATATCTATTCCACTCCCTTTAAGTAATTTAATCAGAGTTTTTCTAAGTTTTACAATTTCTCTTTTAGACATAGAAGTAATTCCTTTGCTTGATCCAATATTTTTTCAGTTCTTTCTTGTTTGTATTGTTTTAAAATTTTTTCAATTTCGTCTGGATATCTTGTAGGGACGCTTAATTCGTTCAAAATTTTCAAAAATTCTTCATTTTCTTTGGGAAGTGTCAATCCTGTTTTCTTAATCAGATAAACCAGATCGTGTATTTTGGGTGGGTCTTTTTTAAACTTTTTTGCATAGAGTCCCTTTAATGCTTTCTCTATGGACAGATGACACATAAAAACAGTATAGATATACCTATCTGCTTTAAACATTGCTTGTGCTGTTTCTAAATCATAATCATCCTGCTTAAACCATTCCTTATGTAGTTTATAGTTTTGATTCACTTTTTGCCTCCATAAGCATTTTACCATTTTTCTTTTTTTTCAGAAAGTCAAAGTTGCTTCTTATATCCAGATGATATACTATAAAAATATGAAGATAACAAAGACAGAGTTTGAAGAAATAATGGCAGAGAAGTTTGATAAACTGCCTGATATTATTAAAACACGCCTTGAAAATGTAGAGTTTTTTGTTGAAGAATCCGATGCCCCATATCTTTTAGGGCTATATCATGGTATCCCATTCCCGAAGAGGAAAAATCCAGGATACTCCCTTGTGATGCCTGACAAAATCATACTGTTTAAAGGCAGTATAGAAAAAGGATGCAGGACAAGGGAAGAACTGGAAGAGAAGATTGAAAAGGTGCTATTCCATGAGATAGGACATTATTTAGGACTTGATGAAGACCAACTTAAGAAACTCAATCTGTAATTTCCCTGTCCACCTCTTCTTTTAAAAACCTGGAAAGTGTAAAATTTTTGCTCTTAAATACCCCTTTGATTTCTTTTATAGGCATTACACCCATCAGTGTATTGGTAAGGAAAATTTCATCTGCATCTTTCAAGTCATCTAAAGTATATCTCCCCTCTTGTATCTCTATATCATTTCGTTTAGATGTATCAAAAATAAGCCCCCTGATAGTTCCTTTAAGGACTCCGCAATTTAATGAAGGCGTATATAACCTTCCTTTTTTGACAAAAAAGAGGTTTGAGACAGTGGCAGAAGTAAGATAACCTGATGTATTAAGAAGAATAGCATCATCACATTTATTTTTTCTTGCTTCCATCCTTGCAAGGATGTTCTCAAGGTAGTTAAGGGACTTTATATATACAACAGGGGAATTTTCATTTCTAATGCACTTTTTACTTATAATACATCTTATCCCTTCCCTATAAGTCATTTCAGGATATGGGTGGTAATTTCTTACTATAACAAGCAGGTGCGATATATTTTCCCCTGAAGGGTCAAAACTCTCAGGGTCTTTTCTCCATAGATTTATCCGGATATAGGCATCTTTTATCCTGTTTTTTATCAGAAGTTTTTCAATCTCTCCTTTTACTCTATCCATATTATCAGGGATTTCCTGTCCGCATACCTCAACTCCTTCTTTTAATCTCTTTATATGCTTCTCCCACATAAAAATTTTATAGTTTGTGGCACGGAGTGTCTCAAATACACCATCCCCATATAGAAAGCCCCTTTTAAGATGTTTAACTGTTATCTCATCCTCTTTTACCTTTCTCCCATTAAATATGTAGAAGGTTTTCATAAGTACCTCCAAGTGTAAGAAAAAGCGCCTTTGCCTTTGTCAGTGTCTCCTTGTACTCTGCAGAAGGTTTGCTATCCCATACAATACCACCACCCACAGGGTAATAAAGTTTTTTCCCTTTCAAAAGGATTGTCCTAATCAGGATATTGAGTTCTATATTTCCGTTAAATCCAATATATCCCATACTACCTGTATAAAAGGCACGTTTATGTGGCTCTAATTCTTCAATAATTTCCATAGCCCTTACCTTTGGTGCGCCTGTAATTGAGCCGCCGGGAAAACTCGCTCTCAACAGGTCAACAACCCCTTTATTTTTTCTTATATCCCCCTCTATTAAGGATGTCGCCTGAAACACTGTTTTATATCTTTCTATCTGCCTTAACCCTGGCACCTTTACAGTACCATATCTGCATACCTTGCCCAGGTCATTCCTTTCCATATCTACAATCATTAAGAGTTCTGCCTTTTCTTTTATTGATTTGATAAGTTCTTTTCTGTATCTTTCATCTTCCTCTTTTGTTTTTCCACGTGGTCTTGTCCCCTTCATCGGTTTTGTGTAGACCTTCATTCCTTGTTTTTTTAAAAAAAGTTCTGGAGAGTTTGAAAGAAGGTAAAAATCCCCTGTATTAAAGTATCCGGAAAAAGAAGTGGGATTGACCTTCCTTATCTTTGTATATATTGTCTCTGGCGGAAAAACCCCTTCTGCTTCAATCCGTTGTGCAAAGTTTATCTGATATACATCTCCATTTGCTATATATTCCTTTATCTTTTCTATTGCGTCTATGTACTGGTTATAACTCATATTGGATGAGACCTTTTTTATCTCTATCGGGCTTTTTTCAATTTCTAATGGGGTATCAGATATCTTTTTTATAATGCCTTTCTTTTCAGTGAGAGATGGCTTATCCATAGAAACTATAGAAAGGCACTTTTCTTTATGGTCTATCACAAGCACAGCATCATAAAAGCCAAGACAGATATCAGGGATATCAAGGTCATCAATCGCTATATCTGGAAGTTTCTCTATCTGCCAGCCAAGGTCATAAGAAAAATATCCTAATGCACCGGGGCAGAAAAATGTTTTTGATGGAAGGGGATATCTCTTTAACAGTTCATCAAGATATATAAGTGGGTCCCCTGAATAATTTTTGATACCTGCCTTCTCTTCAATAATTACTTTATCTCTTTTACTTTTTAATATCAGAAATGGCTCAAAAGCAATGAGAGAATATCTGTTTTCTATGTTTTTAAGGGCTGTATCCAGCCATATAAAAGACCTTCTATTTTTTAGTGCTAAAAAGAGTTTTTCAGGTGGTACAAAGGGAAGTTTTTCTGTAAAAAGGTTCATATCTCTGTATTTTTTATCTTATTTACCCTTCTTAGATGTCTTCCTTTAAGGAAAGGGGTTTCAAGGAATGTTTTAGTAATCTCAAGTGCAAGTTCCTGTCCCAATAATCTACCGCCGAGAGTTATTACATTGGCATCATTGTGCTGCCTTGCAAGTATCGCATCATAGATAGTACAACACCTTGCAGCACGTATTCCCTTGAACTTATTTGCAATAATACTCATACCTATGCCTGTCCCACATACTAAAATCCCCATCTTAATCTCTTTGTTCTGTATTCCTTTTGCAAGTTTCTCTGCAAAGTCAGGATAGTCCACTGACTTTTTTACTTTTGTCCCGTAGTCAACCACTTCATAGCCATCATCCTTCAGGGCGCCCTTCAAAAACTCCTTTAATTCAAAGCCAGCATGGTCGCTTCCTATCCCTATCTTCATCTGTTTCTCCCTCCTTATTTATGTATGCCACGAATCATTTTGTCACACCGATACAATTTAGCGCAACTGAACAGGACAATTTCCTGTAATATCCCATATCTCAGAAGGGACCCCTTTTAATCTACCGCCATCTATGACAATATCTACTTTTTCTTTAAGGGTTTCCGGTATCTCTTCAATAGAGGCAGGGGATTTATCCTTTGAAAAATTCGCACTTGTTGATGCAATTATATCAAAGTTCTTACAGAGATTGATAACAAAATTGTGTGCAGTGATTCTGAAGGCAATCTTTCCTGTTCTTGCTGTTATAAGATAGATATCTTTTTTTGCTTTCAGTATATATGTCTTTGCTCCAGGCCAGTTTTCTTTCAGTATCTTTTCTTTTTCAAGGGGAATTTCTGCAAATTTTTTAACCTTTTCTATTGTATCAACAAAACCAATAAGTGGTTTATCCTTATTACGTCCCTTTATCTCGTATATTCTTTCCTTTGCTTTATTATTCAGGCCATCACATATTAGTCCATAAACGGTATCTGTAGGGATAATAGCAACTCCACCACTTTTAAGGATGTTTTCTATCTCTGGAACGATTTCTTTATGTAAGGAGATAACGATTGTCTTCATTATCTATCAAGCCCTATCTTACACCTATGCAAAAACCTCTTCAGGGATTCTTCTTCATATGTCTTATAAAGGGAAGTTCTTTTAAGGAGTTCGCCAAAGTCAACAAGATGTGCGTCAAAATCAGGTCCGTCAACACAGGCAAATTTAACCTTCCCCCCAACAGTTATTCTGCATCCACCACACATCCCTGTGCCATCTATCATTATGGGGTTCAAACTTGCCACTGTTTTTATGTTATATATCTTTGTTATATCACTTACCTTTTTCATCATTATTATAGGTCCAGCAGTCAATACATAGTCAATCTTTTTCCCTGAATTAATAACACTTTCAAGCACATCTGTGGTAAATCCCTTTATTCCTTTACTTCCATCATCTGTGGCAACTAAAAGTTCATCGCTTATCTCCCTCATCTGGTCTTCAAGTATGAGGAGTTTCTCATTCCTCGCCCCCATTATGGTGATAATGTAATTGTCCTTCTCTTTGAACGCTTTTGCCATCCAGTAAACAAATGCTGCTCCCACTCCACCTACTACAATACAGACATTTCCATATTTCTCTATCTCTACTGTCTTTCCTAATGGACCGACTAAATTCAGTATCTCTTCTCCTTCATTGAGCAGTCCAAGTTTTGTCGTTGTAGTCCCTACCTCCTGAAATATAAGGGTAATCGTGCCCTTTTCAGAATCTTTTCCTGCTATCGTAAGAGGGATCCTTTCTCCTTTTTCATCTACACGAAGGACAATAAACTGTCCGGGAAGTGCCTTTTTGGCTATCAAAGGTGCCTCTACCTCTATTTTCTTTATTTTCTCTCCCACCACTTCCTTTTTTATAATTTTGTTCATCTAACCTCCATCGCAAGGGTTTGCTTTAATTATACCACAAACCCACTACTGTTAAAACTTGGTCTTATTTAACCGGTTGGTGTCAAAAAGCACTTTATTTGTGAACCCTTAACCAGCACACCCTTATCCTACAAAGAGAGGAGGAAATAGAGATTTTTGATACTAAACTGAAAGATTATCCTTTGGTTGGGGTAATCGCAATATAGATAGAAGAGGGAGGAAGCAAGAGGTCTTCTTGATCACCAGATACTCATTTTATCTCTCTTTCTATTTTTTGGAATAAAATAGAGAAATTTTCATTAAGTGCAATATCAAATTTCTTTAGCCAATCTCTTATGTAATTTCCATCATAAGGGTTCTTCAACAGAATTGCTTTTATATCCTCAATGTCTCTTGCTCTTCCTGCAATAATCTTATGAATTATAACATCTTCAAGTGTAGCAAATTTCACACCGGTTCTATCAAATTTTACCTCAACAGCCCTTGCAATAGCCTGTTTTTCATATTGAGAATACGAGAAGATAAAATCAACCCTAATTCCTGTTTTATCATCAATCACAGGTAAAACCATTGTTTTTTTTATAAATTGTTCAGGATTATCAACCAGAATTCTTAATGAAATCTTTTCAACAATCTGCATTACCTTTTCCAGTCCTTCAATTCCCAATCCTAATGTTATATCAATATCCTTTGTGAGGCGTGGTTCACCGTAAAGAAGCACTGCCTGTCCACCAATCACCATATACGGCACTTGCTTTTTGTTCAGCGATGCCGCCAACTTTTTCAGAATAATATTAAACACTATTAACCACCCTTGCAATTTTTATGTCAATTTCAAGTCCATCTAATGGGTTCTTCAATGGAATTATGTGCAAGACAGAGGCCTCACGATACATTCCATCAAGAATAGCGAGTTTTTTCATAAACCCGGTCTTTTCCTTTCTTAAAAGTTCCTTCTCAAATTTTTCAAACTCCCTGGCATTTTTTAACATTTAGTATTCCTCTTTCCTTGCCAGCATATCCTCTCAACTTTTCATCAAATATTTTTCATTTTAGTTTTTCCCACTTAAGGAGTTCCATTACACTGCTCAAAGTCCCTCCATCCTTTATCTCTTTCCTTATCCTGTTTTCCCTCTCAAGGACATCCATCGCCCTGTTTGCTATCTCTACAACCCTTTCTGATGGTATAACAACCACCCCATCACTATCTCCTACAACCCAATCCCCAGGTCTTACAAAATAACCACTAATTCTCACAGGGATATTTATCTCTCCCAGCCCTTTTGGCTCCCCTGCCTCAGGACATATAATCTTTGTAAATACAGGTAGTTTCAATTTTTTTATCTCCTCCACATCCCTTACACCACCATATATCACCACACCGCCCACCTTTTTTATAACACAACTGTGGGTAGCAAGTTCCCCCCAGCAGGCAGGACCTACACCACCTGCATCTATAACAATAACATCACCTTTCTCTGCTATATCTATTGCTTCAACAGGTTTTGCCCAGTCACCAGGATATGTCCTCACAGTTATTACCCTGCCTGCCATTTTAGGCATACCTTCATAGACAGGGAATAAGTCATTAAGCCACCCACTTCTATGTAGAGCATCCGAGATATTTGCTGTTGAGGCATTCAAAAAGACATCTTTTACTTCTTGAAGAGAAGCAACCCTTCTATAAAGTTCTGTTTTTATAACCATCTTTTTCTCTATCGCTTCCTTTATTATCTTTACTGCTCTTTTCACATCCTCTGATTTTGTAACAGCCCCTCCAACAATAACGATGGAAGCCCCTGCTTTTATTGCTTCAACAACATTCTCTGAATTAATACCCCCTGCCACAGCCACCGGGATATTTACAGCAGAAGATATCTCTTTAATGAAATCAAAGGAGACCTCACCCTTCATCTGCTTATCTATCGGTATGTGTACTCCTATATAATGAGCCCCTAATCTTTCAACCTCTTTTGCTCTTTCTACTGTGGATGCTGTTTCAAACAGGTCAACCATAACCATCCCACCATAATTGATTGATGCCTCCACTGCCTCCCTTATGGTGCTATCAGATGCATTTCCCATCACTACAACAATATCTGCACCTGCCTTAAAAGCCATCTCTGCTTCCAGCCGTCCTGTATCCATTACCTTCATATCTGCTATGATTTTGCATCTGGGAAACTCTTTTTTCAATAAGCGAACTGCTTCCATACCTTCTGCCTTTATCAGCGGGG
>JAMWCZ010000042.1 GCA_023819225.1 Candidatus Omnitrophota bacterium | reverse complement strand
CAGCAAAGAAGTTAAATCTTTCCATAAGACAAATTCAGCGATTAAAAAGAAGATTTATCATAGGTGGCAGGACTATTGAATCTTTACTTTTTCATCGGGTTCATCGTCAAATAAATAAAATCCCTGAATCTATTGCTGAGAAAGTTATTATCTTGAAAAAACAAGGGCCACATCGTTCTTGTCAACATATTTCTGAACTTCTTCCACCTGTTTTATCTAAGGGAGAAAAGCAGTGGTTTATAGAATGGATAAAGCCACATTTTTATCCAGGAATTACCTTGCAAAAACACGACATTTTATCTTTGAAACAATAGAAATTATAGGAAATGTTGGAAAGATTAAAAGTGAAATGATTGTCTGACAAGGGAAAGAGAAATTTTGAATAGGACATTCTATCTTTCCAGGGGGGGACATTTTAACTTTCCAACTACACGACGCCTTGACAAAAATAAAAATATATGATACAAATAAAAATATAGCCAAGAGTGTGATATAATTTCAAGATGTAAAGGAAAACATCTTTTTTTGTTGATAAATTTTGAGAGTTTGTAAATTAGTAGACGGAATGCTTTTAAAAAAATTATATAGGACGTCACGAAACTAAGGATTTTGTTCATTGACAATTGTAAAGAGGTGGAACATCCTGTTAGCAAATGTTGTGTACACCCAATATCCTCTTAAAATAAGAGGGATGTAGCGGTGCGATTTATCATAGGAGGTAGCTGGCGTCTCCATCAATAAAGATTTGGTGGTCAGGTTTATCCGGCGAATATATTGTGCCATAAATGACACCGCTACAAAGAAAAGATAAGGGGTTAGGGGAGTTAGGAATGGCTTGAACCTTCCTTATTATATCTCCCCTTATCTTCTTAAGGGGAAAATAGTGAAAACAGGAAGTTCATCTATCACAATCTCCCCGCAGTGGGGTAAGGGAAGAGACATTTTGGAATGAGAAATCTTTATTTAATCCGCACTACTAAAAAAAAGAGTTTGGTTTCAAGAAAAAAAGATATTCTTTGACCTCTGAGAACCATCATTGCTTGCAGGTTTCCGCAGGTGGAGGTGAAACCAAAAGGAGTAGTACTTGAAAACTCTTGACAGTCACCCAAAATTATATAGAAGGAGGTGATGAAAAAAGTAAAGAAAAAAGAAACAGTAAATATTAAGTGTTGTAAAGGCATAAAAAAAATATGAAATAAAGAAAGGAGGAAATAAGGAATGGAAAGAAGAAAGAAAGGGTTCACACTTATAGAATTGCTGGTGGTAGTCGCGATTATTGCGATACTGGCAGCAATGCTTCTCCCTGCTCTCAGCCAGGCAAGAGAAAGGGCAAGGACATCTACCTGTATAAGTAATATGAAACAAATACTCCTTGCCTTTCAGATGTATTCAAATGATTACGAGGAGTATATACGGGTATACGGTCCCACTGAGACTGACACTTGGGGTAAGGTACTAATCCCCAGGTACATACAACAAGCGAATAATGTTCTGCTATGTCCAAGTGGTACCCCTAAAAGATATGATGCAGGAACTGATTCTAATTATCAATATGTATATGGTATAGCAGAAATAAAAAGTGATACTGGGACAACACCTAATAATAATATTGCACGTATAACACATGGCACCTGTACTTACTGGGCTGCTAGAAGAATATCTAACCCTTCTACTTTTTGGTTTATAGCGGATTCTGCAAGAACTGATGATAAGAAACAGTGGCACATAGCATCAATAGATAATACTGGAACTGCCGTTGTTAATTTGTTACATAATAACAATGCTAATATAGGATTCTGGGATGGTCATGTAGAGAATTGTAACAGAAGTAAACTAAAGGATTTAGGATTCTCTCATGGTATGATAAATGGAGCTGTAGGCGCGTTATAAAATAATTAGTACTGGTTGTAGAAAAAGGGGAAGTGTTTTTACTTCCCCTTTTTTTTTCTATATCATGGCTTTCTAAGTTTTATATGCCTGTTGCTTCATTAATTTTTCTATACAAAAATTTCGGTTCTTTCTTAGTTCAGGTGGCTTTTTAAGTATTTATCTATGAAAAGGCTTGTCAAACCCTCATAACTTTCTCCTTTTGAAAATTTACTTTTACCAGATTCTATCAAAAGGTCTTATCCCAAACATCTATTCGTGCTTCCAGCACATGATATTGCATCTGAATTCAGGTATCCCAATCACTCAAAAGGTCTCTTGTGGACCATAAATACTTAAGGGTTTACCTGAATAAATCTTTTTCTTTTTCTTTCTCTCATTTTATAAACTTGTTTATTTTTTAACATGTAATAAATACTTATACAAAGTTTCCGGGCTATTGCTACACGAGCTTTGTTCTTCCCTTTACTTCTTAATATCTTTTCATATTCATATCTTAATACAGGGTCTTTTTTTATTATATGTTCAACTGCTTCTATCACTACCCACTTTATATATTTGTTACTATCCTTCTTTAAATGCCCATGATATACTGTCTCATCTGTCTGGCTGGTTGTAGGAACTAATCCTGCATAGGAACAAAGTTTCTTGGGAGAGCTGAACCTCGCTATATCTCCTATTTCTGATAGAAGTAATAAAGCAGAAAACCAGGAAATACCAGGTATCGTCATTAATAATTTCGCTAACTCTTCTTCCTTCACTATCTTTCTTATCTGTTTTTCTTTTCTCTCTATATGTTTGTCTATAGTATCTATTAAGTTAAGATAGGTATTCATCTCTTCTTTATAAATATCTGGTAATTCTACTTCTTTCAGAAATTCTCTCCCTCTTTTACCAAATAGGTCTGTTATTTCTTCTGTTATAATCCCTTTCTTACTTAATACACTATGAACCCTACTTTTTAATCCTGTCCTTAATCTTACTAAAATCATTCTGTGTCTTAAAAGTTCACGACGCTCTCTTATCTGTCTTGGAGCAAGATAGGAACAAGGAAGAAAGTTTGTCCTTTCTAATTGTGCCAATGTTGTTGCATCTATCTTGTCCGTCTTTATTGTCGCTTCTGCTATTAACTTCACTTTCTGCGGATTGGCAAGCTTCACTTCTAATCCTTCTTCCTCTAATAGGTCTGATAACCATTCCCAACCTGTTGTTGATTCTATTACTACAGGTGTCTCTTCCGGAAAACTACTAAAATATTCTTTCAGCACCTCCTTATCATTGGTGCCTAACTTCCTCATATCTAATAAATCTCCTTCTTTATTTAATACTGCTACTTGCAAATTTTTTCTATGCAAATCTACTCCAATATGATATAATTTTTCCATGCTACCCTCCTTTTTTATTTTTGGGATAGATTGATTATACATCAATCTAAGCCCTTGAGGGTAGCCTTTTCATAATATCACTCAATCTCGGTTTATATTTAATTTATAATTTTCACTTTTAACTGTCAAATTTTCGCACAGATAGGGTAGATAGGTAACAGTTTCTCCTCTAATTTTTTGTTATACTCCCACCACATATCCTTCCCCCCTACCAGGGGGAGGAATTTAAGTAAATCCCCTCGCCCCTTTATCCCCCTCACCTTTATCCTCTCCCCTAAGGGGAGAGGGGCAGGGTGAGGGGGTCCCCCTCGCCCCGTTTTGCGGGGAGAGGGTATGGGTGAGGGGGGACCTTTATTTTCCACCCTCACCTATTTCCTCCCTCTACCAGGGGGAGGAAATTTTTCACTTCTCCCTTCTCACGCCTTTCTTCCTTCTCGCATTCCTGGCCGCCAAATCTTTTAATGGTCGGATTTATGCGACGAATCGTGCAATGAATTGCGCCGCTACATATTATAACAATTTTCCGCTACCATGCCTGTCAACTAAACAATATCTGACCAAGAAAATATTTAATTATAAAACATCCTTTCTATTTGAAATCTACTACTTTTGGCGGGATTCAGTAAGGATTTACATAAAAATTGCTAAAATACTCTATACAATTTACAATGAATAGCAAAGTTTTTCAAGGGGATATATATGGAAATAACATCGGGTATTGATATTGTGGATATAGAGAGGTTTGAAAATACATTGCAGAGATATGGAAGCAGGTTTTTAAAAAGGGTATATACAGAAAGAGAATTAAAGGGACTCCCTGAAAAAGATAGGTCTTTCTACATCGCTGCCTCTTTCTCATTCAAGGAAGCAATCTGGAAGGCACTACCGGATGAAAAACAGAAGTTATTTTATTTCAGAGATATTGAGATTTTATGGAAAAAGGGGATACCTTATCCTGTTTTAAAAGGAGAAGATAGTATCCCCTGCCTTACACTGAACTTTTTCAGAAAAGGGAAAAACATTATTACCACTGCAATAATTATTCATTTTTAACTTTTTCTTTCTACTTCTGGATTACCATCTGGTATGTATCAAAGGCAATCCTTAACTCTTCATTGGTAGGTATAACAAAGACCTTGACCTTAGAATCCGGTCTACTTATCTCTTCTTCTTTCGCAAAGTTTTTATAGTTCTTCTCATTATCAAGAACAATACCAAAATTTTCCAGTCCTGAGAGTGCTCTTTCTCTTACTTGGGGGGTTTTTTCTCCTGCCCCACCTGTAAAAATAATCGCATCAACCCTTCCTAAGACCGCCATATACGCACCTATATACTTTTTTATCCTGTAACTGTAAATGTCTATCGCAAGCAATACTCTATCTTCCTCCATCTTCTCTAAAAGGTTTCTGAAATCATTAGAAACACCTGATATACCTAAAAGTCCACTTTTTTTATTGAGTATATCCTGCACCTCTTTTGAACTTAATCCAAGTGACTCTATCAGATGGAATATCACTCCAGGGTCAATGTCTCCTGAACGGGTCCCCATTACAAGCCCTTCAAGTGGTGTAAGTCCCATACTTGTATCAACAGAGCGGCCATTCCTTACCGCTGTGATACTGCAGCCATTACCTAAATGACAGGTAATAACATTCACATCATACTTGCCCTTACCCATAAGTTCAGCAGCGCGACGTGCCACATACCTATGGGAAGTTCCATGGAAACCATACCTCCTTATCCTGTATTTTTCATAAAACTCATACGGTATGGCGTAAAGATAGGCAACAGGCGGTATGGTGGTATGGAACGCAGTATCAAAGGCAGCAACCTGTAAACTATCAGGGAAAAACTTTATGGATGCCCTGATACCTGAAAGGTTATGGGGATTATGGAGTGGTGCAAGTGTCTGATACTCCTCTATCTTTTTTATAATCTCATCTGTAAGGATAACACTTCTATCAAATCCCTCTCCTCCATGGACAACCCTGTGACCTACACCTTTTATCTCCTTAACATCTTTTATAATACCTATACCGGCATCTACAAGTGTATCGGCAATAAGAGAAAGTGCCTCATTATGTGTCTTTACATCCACCTGTTTTCTGTAAAACAACTGCTTGTTCTCTTTTGTATATGAAAAAAGCCCTATCTCTTCTCCTATCTTTTCTACATTACCTTCAGCAACAAGAAATTCTTCAGGCATCTCAAAGACCTTAAACTTTACAGAAGAACTCCCGCAGTTTATTACAAGAATCTTCATCTTATTTCTCCTGTAGATGCCTCTGGATAAACTCAACTGCCTTACCAACTGTTTTTACCTGAAGTGCAGCATCTTCCTCCATCTCTATATCAAACTCATCTTCAAAAGCAGCCACAAGTTCCAAGCTCTGGACACTCTCTGCTCCTAAATCCTCAACAAACCTGCTCTCTGATGTAATTTTTTCCTCATCAACACCTAAAACCTCCGCTATCACCTTCTTTACCCTTGCTTCTATCTCCTTATATTCCATCCTTTTCCTCCCTTATTTACTTATCTTTCTACTTTTCTTTATCGCTTCTTTTCTCTCTTCCTCTGTCATCTCATATGCAGCCCTTATTGCATCCTCTTCTTCCTTAAGCCATATCCTTTTTCTTCTTTCCATTACTGTTCTTGCTGTGTTAATCATCATATCAAGACCATATCCCTTCATAAATTTGTTATTAACATACCATGTGAATGAAGGGAAATACTTTGGCAATATGGCTCCTGCTGTGATATTACACATCAACCCTGCAATAGTCCCTGTATTAAAAAGAGTGCCAATGCTTGTTTTTGTGTGGTCTCCAATGAAACTACCCACCTTCAAATTGCCTGTGTCCCGCGGCTTTCCGTTAAGATAGACAGAGACACTGCTGTAGTCATTCTTAAGGTCGCTGTTGGTTGTTAGTGCCCCTAAATTTACAAACTCTCCTATATAACTGTGTCCTATAAATCCATCATGGTACTTGTTGGAATAGGAATAGAATATGGATTCCTCAATCTCCCCGCCAATTCTACATACATCTCCAAAACTATTACCTTCCCTGATATTCGCACCTGGCATAATCTGTGTCTTCTTTCCTATATAACAGGGACCCTCTATCCTTGCAGAAGGGAATATCTCCGCATCTTTATCTATATAAACAGGACCACCTGTAGTATCAAGAACAACAAATGGATGAACTTTTGCTCCTTCTTCAATATACACTGCCTCTTTGTCTCCTACTATAACTGCCATAGAATGCATCTCTCCTTTAATCCCTTTTTTCCCATACATTTTAAAGTCCTCTCTCAATACATCGGGATTATAAATAATTAGGTCCCAGGGATAGTTTATAAACCTTGTCTGTTTTTCTTCTGTTTTTAAGTCATCCTTAATATTACTGATAAACTTTGTAATATCACCATCCCAGAACTTACAAACCGTCTCTTTTCTGACCAGCCCATAGATTATATTTTCTTTACTTCTTACAATCTTTTCCTCTGAGAGAGATATCTTATCTTCTAATGATGGCAACCATCTTCCATTTACAAAAATTATGTCATCGTTAAAAAAGGCATTATCATTGGTAGGAAGATTATATCTTTTTGACACAAGGGGTTTTATGTAGTCCCTTACCCATAGTCCTTTTTCTCCTTCAGGAACAACTGCCATAATTTTATCTATAAGCATACTATATCCACATCTGATTTCAAAACATGCCTTGATAAATGTCAATGGCAAAAGGTCTCTCCACTTTTCATCTTCATAGATCAATACCTTCATCTATCCTCCTTTCATAATTTCCTGGTACTGGCAAAAATTTCGCTACATTCGTCGGATAAGTCCGACCGCTACATCTTTATACAAGACAGCAAACTATTGCTGTGATTACCACTATATCTTCTACCTTTGCTCCTCTTGAAAGGTCGCTCACTGGTTTTGCAAATCCCTGAAGTATAGGACCAAAAGCAGATGCACCTGCAAGATACTGAGTAAGTTTATATGCGATATTTCCTGCATCAAGGTCAGGGAATATCAAGACATTTGTCTGCCCTGCAACAGGAGATGGCTCTTTTATCTTTTTCCTTGCTACTGCCTCTACAAGTGCAGTATCTGCCTGGAACTCTCCGTCTATACATAATGAATCACCAACAATCTCCTTTGCAAGAGAAACCGCCTGCTGAACCTTATCTACAAAAGGGTGGGAAGCAGAGCCCTTTGTAGAAAATGAAAGAAGTGCTGTCTTTGGTTGTTGTCCCATTATCTTTTGAAAACTGCTGGATGTTGATATAGATATCTCTGCTAACTGTTGAGCAGATGGGTCAATATTCACTGCACAGTCAGCATAAAAAAGGACCCTGCCATCCGGAAGTTCCATAATGAAAAAACTTGAAGGAGTGGATATACCATATGCATAGCCAACAGTAAGGGCAGATGCCTGTATTACACTTGCCGTGGTGCTGGCAGCACCTGCTACCATACCATCAACCTTATCAGCAGCAAGAAGCATCCCGCCAAATACAAGTTCTTTTTTCAGTATCCTTTCAGCAACTCCCTTCTTTACCTTTCTGGATTCAGAATAAAGATTTACCAGTTCTGGCAGTCCAGGATAGGTTAACGGGTCAACAATCTCAAGATTTGAACAGTCAATCCCTCTCTGGGAGGCACGTGATATTATCTCATCTTTGTTCCCTACAAGAACAGGGGCTGCGATACCCTCTTTTTTTAATACCTCCGCTGCTTTCTGAATTCTTTCATCTGTACCTTCAGGTAATACAATTTTTTTACAAGTATCTCTTGCCTTTTCAAAAAATTTTTCTTTCAGTCCCACAGGAGTCCTCCTAAAAAAGTTTCATTCCAATCTTTTCTTCTGCCTCTGCAGCGAACCTGTAGAAAGAACTCCTGCTCAACATCTTTGCAGCGCCTTCATCAAGGAGCACCGTAACCTTTGGATGAAGTTGCAAAGCAGAAGCAGTTATAGATGATGTTATCGGCCCTTCAATCGCCTTTGCCACAACATCTGCCTTTTTCTCACCATTTGCAAGGAAAAGTAGTTCTTTCGCTTCAAGTATGGTACCAACGCCCATTGAAAGGGCATATTTAGGGACCTCATCAATACTACTGAAAAATCTTGAGTTGTCCTTTATTGTTTGTTCATTGAGAGCAACAAGCCGTGTCCTTGAAGAAAGGGAAGAACCAGGCTCATTAAAGGCGATATGCCCATCTCCACCTATACCCAGTACCTGCAGGTCTATACCACCTGCCTTCTTTATCCTCTCTTCATATTCCTTACAAAACTTCTCTATATCTTTGACAGGAACCTTGCCGTCAGGGACAAAGGTGTTTTCCTTTCGGATGTTTATTCCGTTAAAGAGTTTTTCATTCATAAAGTAGCGATAACTTTGCAGATGGGTACCTGGCAGTCCATAATACTCATCAAGGTTAAATGTAGTAACCTTTGAAAAATCCAGTCCCTCTTCTTTATGCCTCCTTACCAGTTCCCTGTACAACCCCTCAGGGGTGCTACCTGTTGCAAGACCAAGAACACAATTAGGTTTTTTCCTTACAAGTTCTGCCACTATCTCCGCTGCCTTTTTTGACATCTCATCATAGTTATTTACTATCAGTACCCTCATTTTTCCCTCCTTTCTCCTGCCCTTCATTCAGTTCTTTTTTATCCTGTATATTCCCTATCTGTTTCATCCCTAAAGAAATCCTTTTATTCTCTGGGTCTATCTCAAGTACCATCACATCTACCTTCTGCCCTTTTCTTAATACCTCGGATGGATGCTTGATAGCATCATCTGTGATATTTGAAATATGTAAAAGCCCATCTATCCCCGACTCCAATTCAATAAATGCACCAAAGTCAGTGATGTTATAAACCTTACCTTTTACTATACTTCCTACAGGATACCTCTCTGCTATCTCAGGCCAGGGATTTGGCTCTAAACTCTTCAAACTGAAAGATATCTTCTGCTCATCCTTCTTTATATCTATTACCTGAACACTTATTGTATCTCCCATAGCAATAATATCAGATGGTTTTTTAATCCTTCCTGTCCAGGAAAGTTCTGATATATGCAGGAGTCCCTCTATTCCTTCCTCTATCTTGATAAATGCACCATAGTCGGTTATATTAACAACCTTTCCCTCAACTACAGTGCCAACAGGGTACCTTTCTTCAATATTGTCCCAGGGGTTTGGTGTCTTCTGTTTGAGCCCGAAGGAAAGGACCTGCTTTTCCCTGTCAACATCAAGAACCACAACTTCTACTTCCTGCCCTGTGTTCAGAATCTGGGAAGGATGACTAATTCTACCCCAACTCATATCATTTATATGGAGAAGCCCAACAATACCGTAGTCCAGTTCTATAAACGCACCATAGTCCACAATATTCCTTACCGTACCTGTAACCAACTGGTTATTCTGGATATTATTGAAATACTCTTTCCGCTTTTCCTCTCTCTCCTCCTCAATGTATTTCCGCCTTGAAACAACCACATTTTTCCTTACAGAGTCAAGGTTAATAATTTTAAATCTGGAGCGCATACCAACAAGAGAGGACGGATTTGTTAAAGGATTTATGTCTGCCTGAGAAGAGGGTAAAAACGCAATGACGCCGACATCTACCCTGTAGCCACCTTTGATACTTCTGAATATAGTTCCTTCTATCCATTCCCCTGTTTCATAGCATCTTTCAATCTTTTCCCAGTTGAGAATTACATCCGCCTTTTCCTTTGATAGAGGGATAAAACCGTGTTCATCAGGGTCAAGGGACTCTACAATAACATTAATCTCCTGCCCCTCATAAATATCATCTCCTTTAAACTCTTCTTTTAATGCAACCCCTTCTGATTTATATCCTATATCTATTACCACCTCCTCTTCCATAATTCTTACAACCCTACCTTTAACCAGTGAGCCAGGTTTAAAACCCGATATTTTTTCTTCAAGCAATTTTCCTATATCAAGTTCTTTTGTCATTATACTGCACCTCCCTGTATCCTATTTTTTTTATATATCTTTTAATCTCTGCTATAAAGTCCTCAGAGGTTGATGTTCCTGATATCAGCCCTATAGATTTAACTTTTGAGAGAGGTATATCTTTAATATCTTCCAGTCGCTCAATATAAAAAGCATTTTCATTGTACCTTTTAACTGTCCCATAAAGTTTTGCGGTATTGGAACTATTTTTACCGCCCAGAACAAGAACTGCGTCTACATTCTTGCTTATATCTGCTGCCTCTCTCTGCCTCTCTCCAGTTACTTTACATATAGTATTATATACAACCACTTCTCTTGCAATAGACAATCCTGTGAGATATCTTACCTTTTTTATGTATTCCTCAAAAGAAAGTGTTGTCTGCCCTACTATCGCCACCCTTTCTAATTTCTTTATTTTTTTAGAGAAACCACTACCATCAAAAACAAGGGTATGTCTTCCGTATGCCTTAAGGCCTATTACTTCAGGATGCTTCTCATCTCCTATTATTATAATAAAAAATTTCTGGTTGTCCAGTTTTCTTATCAACGCCTGTATTTTTTTCACTAAAGGACAGGTGGCATCAAAGACATAAATGCCTTTCTTCTGGATGCACTCAAGGACATCCGGCCCTATTCCGTGCGAACGGATAATAAACCTTTTGCCTCTTATTTCATCAGTAGAGTTCACAACCTTTAATCCCTGTAATTTTAGTTTCTCCATAACCAGGGGGTTGTGAACAATATCCCCTGTGCTATAAACCTCACCATATTTCTTTAGGAGACGTTCTGCCATCTCCACAGTCCTTCTCACCCCAAAACAAAATCCTATATTTTTTGGAACAAGTATTTTTTTCATTGTTCTTTAAGTTCCCTTATGGCATCCATAACGTTTCTTGCTATATATTTATAGTCCTTACTGTTTATCTCAATTTTCTTACCTATATAAACTTTTATTTTTGTAATCCTTATGCATTTAGCATCAACAGGCAGTGCCTTTCCTGCTCCAGAGATATAAACAGGGATAACAGGAGCGCCTGTTTTATAATGTAGAAACCCGATACCTTCCTTTGGTTCAAGGAGTTCCATAGTTCTGCTTCTTGTCCCTTCAGGGAAGATTACAAGCCAGTTGCCTTCTCTTATTATTTTTATACCCTGCCTCATTGTCATAGAAGACATCTCATCTCTGTCTATCGGTATTGCGCCTAAATGCCTTATCAGGAAAGAAAGAATAGGGATAGAAAACATATCCCTTTTAGAAAAATACCTCAACTTACGTGGAAATACAATACCCAGTATAAGCGGGTCTAAATAACTCTGGTGGTTAGAAGCGATAATACAGGACTTACCTATATCCTTTATATTTTCCTTACCTTTAACCTCAAGACAGAAAAAAAGTTTAAAAAGTAAAGTACCTAAAATTCTGGCACAGAGATATATAAAACTTCCCATAGTGATTACAAAAAACCTCCTGGATATTATCTAATCAAGATAATCCCTAAAGAGATTACTTTCATAGGGGCTATTGTCCCTCTGACGCTCCAAAAATGTTCCTATTCGTCACATTTTTCCGCTGTCACCCCTTGAGGGAAAGCAAATTCTTCCCCTCAATCTCCCCAATCCCGCATCGGAATTTCTTCTTACTTTCCTTTTCCTTTGAAGTGTTGAAATTCCGATGCTTCAGCATAACAACTAAAGCAAGCAGAATCAGAGAGAGAAAAAACATCACAATATATCTAATCGCTACAGATGTCTTCCTTGTAAAAACCCATCCTATAAAGGAATATACCACAAGACCTGCTATAATCCCTGAAATCACAGCAAAAAGATTCTCTTTCATTTTGTAAGGACATCATCTAGAAGTGTTATCCCTGTCACTATTGTCTTTAGAACCAATACCTTTTTCCTGTTTGGTGCAATCCCATCTTTTTTTACCATTATTACATACTCATGCTTGCTTAAAGTTGTATCCGAAACATCAAAGGCATCTGCATCCTCTATAATAAAAAAGGTATCCTCCTCTGCTTTTAATGTTCCTATATACACCCACTTTGTAGATGTATCAAGGACTACTACCCTGTCAAGATAATCCCTAACGAGATTACTTTCATAGGGGCTCACGCCCCTCTGACGGTCGCTATCGCTCCCTGTCATCCCACGGGGGCAACCAGATTGTTTCCCCCGTTCACCCCCTAATCCCGCATCGGATTGAAATTCCGATGCTCTAAAATATTTTTTTCTCTCTCCTTCCAGCATTCTACCACCTTA
>JAMWCZ010000041.1 GCA_023819225.1 Candidatus Omnitrophota bacterium | reverse complement strand
TGTATATGAAGGATTAAAAAAAGCAGCACCTGATGCAGAACTTATAAAGAGTGATGAGATTATAGTGGACCTGCGGATTATAAAGAGCCCTGTAGAATTAGAGATGCTTAAGGAGGCGTTCAGGATATCAGAGGTAGCACTTACAAGGACATTGAAAAGGATGAAGCCAACAATGACAGAACTTGAGGTAGTCGGCATCATAGAAGAGGCGATTTATTCAGAAGGGGCAGAGTATGAGGGACATCCAGAGTATGTGCTTGCAGGGAGAAACTCAAACCATGCGATAGGTAGGCCTGGCTATGCAAAGTTAGGTAAGAAAAACCTCGTACAGTTAAATATAGGTGCCCGTGTTGCTGGATACTCTTCAAGTGTAGGTAGACCAGTATGTTTTGGTAAGATGCCTCCTGATATGAAAAAACTTGTTTCTGCAGGGCTTGATATGCATTTTAAGACAATGGAATGGATGAAGGCAGGGGTGAAGGCAAATGAGGTAGCGAAGAAGTATTTTGAGTACGGAGAAAAATTAGGGATAGGCAAAAATATACTTTTTGGTCCCTGCCATGGACTGGGTATGCTGGAGGTTGAACAACCATGGATGGAGTTTACTTCTAACTATTATCTTAAAGAGAATATGACCTTTCAGGTAGATACATTCCTTTATTTTGGTGATTATGGCCTTCGATGGGAGAATGGTGTTGTGGTGAAAAAAGACGGGGTTGAGATGCTTTCTAAAAAACTTACAAAGATAATAGAGATTTAAAAGGGGGGGGCTATGAGATATGAGATGATGTTTCCTGAAGAATTACGGGCAGCAATTAAAAAAAATATTCCTTTTGTTATACCTGTTGGGGTTATTGAATACCACTCTGAACACTGTGTCTTTGGTGTTGACACACTCTTGGTAATAAAGGCATTAGAAATTATTGAAAAAGAAATAGAGATTGTGATATGTCCTCCTTTCTATTATGGGGCAGGAAGTTATGCAGTGGAGCCACCTGAAAATAATGGAACAATACACATACCTGCTAAAATTCTTTATCCATTTGCAAAAAAACTATTTAATGGGATGCTTAGGATAGGTATTAAAAATATACATGTTTTCATCCATCATCAAAGTGAGAATTTTCTTTCAGGTATGCCCACAGACCTTGCTTTTAAACTTGGAGCAAGGGAATCAATCTTTGAGTATCTTGAAAAGAAACAAGGTGAAGGATGGTGGGGGAAAGAGGAGATGAAGGAATACTTTGTTATGCATCAGCATGGTACAGACCCTTTTAACTGGATAAAGATACATCCTTTTATGGATGAGGAGACACAGAAAAAGTTCCCTATAGACCATGCAGACAAGCAGGAGACATCCCTTATGCTTGCGTTTTGTCCTGAAGGTGTGGATATGAAGAGATTTACAGAGGAAAAGTGGTACAGTCAGGGTGCAAAGGATGCCTCTTTAGAATATGGGCTTGCTGCAAAAGAGATGATCTTAAGAAAAATGAAAGAACGACTAAGGGGATAAAAAAATTGAACTTGACATTTTTGTATTGTTGTGTTAAAATATATATAGGAAGATATATACTTTAATGATAATAGAAATGAATAAAAGAAAAACTACAGTTCTGTGGCAGATAATAAAGAAAGAATTAGAAGAGGAGATAACGGCTTCTTCTTTTGGTAATAAGTTTTATACTGTTGAGAGAACTATTAAAAAAAGAGAGTAGTGACTTTATTTTTCAGAAGCTCTGGCAGACATATTTCTCTGCTACCTTCTGTTTACATAGATAACAAAAAACGGAGGTGGAGTATGAGAAGGCAAGGTTTTACATTAATAGAGCTTTTAGTAGTGGTAGCAATCATTGCGATTTTAGCAGCTATGTTGCTACCAGCACTTTCCCAGGCAAGGGAAAGGGCAAGACAGGCGAAGTGTATCAACAATCTGAAACAAATAGGAGTGGCGCTTGTGATGTATGCTCAAGACTATAAAGATTGGCTACCAGCAGGATTTGATGATGGTTATGCGAGTGCTGAACGGAATCGGGGATTGAAAGAGCTCACACCATATGATAATGATTTGAATAGAGTAAGGAGTAGCAGTTATATAACTAACCTTAATCTTCTTGTATGTCCGAGTGCGTACCCATATAAACCAATTTACTCTTCTAGTGGTTATGGTTGGTTTCGTTACACTTACGGATATGTTACTCCTGCTGCGGACACTGGTGGTAACTATGTATCGCGTGCTTATTTGAGAATAGACAAACCCAGAATGCAAGGGGGGTTTGGAGACACAGGTGTAATACCTCCAAGTAAATGTCCTATTGTAGCAGATACAGGAAGAAACGGTAGGGAACCTTGGCAGTATCCCTATTTACTCTATCCTGGCGCTAGCGGCGTAAGCGAAGGTGAGTATGTTCGCTTGAGGCATATGGGGTATGCAAATGTGTTATGTGTAGATGGGCATGTGGAATCCTTTAATGCGTCATCGTTGAAGAGTGAACTTGGGTTTGGTACTGTTTCTGGTTACACTAATTATTGTAATTAATCCCTGGATAAAATTTTATTGGCACTGTGTGTTTTGTTAATCTTTCTGATAGAAGGGTAGGTAGTGGAAAAAAGAGGGGAGTGCTGAAGAGTACTCCCCTCTTTTAAATAGAAAGCACTTTTATATTAAAAACCGAACTACCTTTTTGGGAGGAATACTATTGAATTTTTCCATTAATCAGAAATTACTGACCTTCTTTGTGCGGAGACCTGACTACTTTACCACTATGTTGTATAATCGTAGGAGAAATTATTTATTTTTCAGAAGATATAGTAAAGTTCCCTTTAAAACTAAATATTTCAGCATTTCTCAACCAGAATTTTAATCTTACATTACCATCAATCCTTATCGGATTTTGAAATTTTACAGGAGTTAAAATATGGTCACCTGAAACAGGAATACAATTTTCTTTTTCATAACCAGGAATAGGTTTATTATCCTTTAGTATTTCTACCTGTACATATCCTTGTTGCAGGGCTTTTATATTTAAAAAAATCTCAGGTATACTCAATTTTGATATATAAAAAGGGACTGTTATAATATACCCTTCTCTTTCTGTTCCCCAAGATATAAACCCATCCTTTCTTATCTGTCCTGTTCCAATACCTCCTTTACTGGCAATCCAATGTTCTCCCTCTTTCCCTCCATACCAGAATCTTAATCTCTTCCCTGTTGTTACAGGAACAGATGTCATAAGTGTCATCCCTGCATCCCATCCAGATTCTCCTCTTGGAATAAATGCCTTTCTATTTCCTACCCTATACCAGTTGAATAAATCTCTACTAAAAACTAATTGGACCTCAAGCGGTCCTTTTGATAAAGAAGGGTCTACATCAAAAATTTGTAAAAATCCTATATAGCCATGACCATAAGGAAGGATATACATCTTATAAAACTCTCTTATCTCCGGGTCTTCTTCATCTGGCTCAAGTACGGTGGTCATCGGTGTCCAGTGTATTAAATCTCTACTTTTACTTATTGCAATATGTCTTTTCGGCTTCATCTTTAATCTTTTATAAATATTATAATGCTGATACGACCTTGTAGTAATGAGATAACACTTTTCCATAGAATCCCACATAAGACAGTTGGCATCTCCATCATAAGGTAGTAAGGGAGGAAAATGAAAATTCCATTCTATTCCATCTTTACTGAAACCCACCGTTATTCCCATAAAATACAATCTATCATCAAATCTAGAACGATTACTACATACTAATTTTGCATCAATCTCTTTTAAATAATTTGGAACAACACTCCCAAAATCAATACTTAAAGCAGGATATTCTATAAACCTTACTATATTATTTTTAGAACTTCCTCTGTATACAACCCTATTTAATTCTGGTTTTATCCAGTTTATACCATCTTCGCTTTCAGCTAAACATATATATGACCCTGTCGTACTATGTACCTGATACCAACATACATAAATATTCCTTTCCGTATCATACAATATGCTTGAGTAAAAAGGATCCAGCACATAACCAATGTCAAAATCAGATAGATAACTTTCCCATGGTCTATCTGTTTTTATTACAGGATTTTTCTCATATTTTTCAAGAGTATAAAATTTTTTCTTAATTCCTTCCGATGTCTCCTCAACTAACTTTTCATCAATAAAAACAAAATTTTCTTTATCAGCAAAATCCTCTTGAATAAATCTCCCTGGCATCTTGTCTCCCTTTCGTTCTCTATATAACTTTTTCTCTTTTCTGTGACCAATTCTAAGTATTGCTAATCAAAAATATTACTTTCTATATTTCCACCTTCTACCTTAAAAACCAATCTTTTCATAATCTTTTTTAATCTCGGAAAAAGCATTTCTCAGCAAAATCAGGTCTGCTCCATTAGTAATAAACCTATATCCTAAATCTAACAACTTCTTTGTATAGTCATAATTATATCCCGGAGCACCTGCTATTTTACCATATCTATTACATATCTTCGCTAACCTTTTTATAACATCCCATATTTCTTCATGTTCCTCACCAGGGGTCAGTCCCATACTGTGAGCAAGATCTCCTGTGCCCAGAAACAGGATATCAAAATTGTCCAACTGTGCAATATCTTCCATAAAAGGTAACACTTCAGGGTCCTCTATCTGTAAAATGAGAAATGTTTCCTTGTTAGATAAAGATAGATACTCCTTATTATTTATTAGTCCCCAATCAGCATCAGCGTTAACACAATTTATTCCCCTTCTTCCTTCTGGATAAAACCTGGTCACCCTTATCCAGAATCGTGCCTCATCCACTGAAAGTATATGTGGAACAACAATACCCTTTGCTCCCATTTCTAAAGGTTTCATTGCAGAAGTATAACCTGCTTTATCAATACGAACTATCGCATCAATTCCTATTGTCCGTGTAGCTCTCACCATATCAAAAAGCGTCTCCATATTGTATGCGAAATGCTCATTACATAGCCATACACAGTCAAATCCTACAAGTCCGACTACTTCTATGATAGAAGGGTCTTTAAATACTACCTGTGGACATATAACAGGCCTATTCATTCTTAATTTTTCAAGTACTCTACTCCTAATCATTTCTTCTCCTTTCTTTTTTACACTCTAAAAGTAATTTTCTTTGTCAAACAATCACATTGAGACAAAATAAACTCTTTGCGAACTCTAACAACAAGTTATATAAAACTTTTCTTTTAATTAATGTTAATTTTTACTCTATTCTGATACTCTCTGGTTTTACTGGCAAACACCATCGGTTTAAACTATCACTGATAATTGATAGAATTTTATTTTTATCTCCTCTCTTCTGGATTATCTGTATATTCCCTCCCGTATTGATAAAACATATCCTTAACTTCCCTCCTGGAATATTATCCACTGCAAGTGGAAGTGATACTTCTTTCTCTTTATTATCCCTGGTAAGATATATAAAAGACAGTTTCCCTGCTGTGATTTCTTCTTTATCTACATCAAAGAAAGTTGCCGGAATAAATAATACATAATCCAGATAAAACTCCTTTCCATAGTTATCTAACAATCTATCTCCACTTATCCAATCATATGGTCTGAATCCTTTCCATCGCCCATCCCTGTCAGTATCAAATATAGCGGATGAGAGAAGTTCACTTATAACACTCCATGTACTATCTTTCCCTATCCCTCTACTTTTATATTCTCCTGTGTCTGAAAATAATAATCTGTTATATCCACCATAAATCCGCTGAACCAACCAGATATCCTCTTCTCCTATTAAGGGAACTTCTATCCCAAATTCTTTACCTAATTTTGTATATAGCAACCTAAAATAATCAGCATGAATATAAGAAACAGGAATCCCTTCTTTCCATGTATTATTTAACTCCTGAACTTTTCCCTCTACCAATCTATCTTCAAAAATATCAGAGAAATTAGTATATTCTCCAAACTTCTTGTAGTAAATCCCCAGTAATGGATATGTATCTTTCACAGGATACAGGTTAAAAAATGACTTATAGATATAAAGTGTTACATTTTCTAAGGTAGTATCGCCTGAAAAGAAAAACTTCAGTTTTATATCATTAGAAGGCTTCTCTATAAAAAGTGGACTTGTGTATATACCCTCTCCTTTTATAATTACTGCACTTTCTGCTATTACTTCACCCTGTTGTGCATCTTCTATTTCTACTTTATATATATCTTTTACATTAGATATCGTATTTATAGCAATTGTATAAATATCTTTTTCAGAAAAGCGCACATACATCTCTCCTATTTCCTGTCTCTGTCCTGCTCTTTCATATCTAAATGGGCCTATACTTACTACCTGTTGTCCGGTATTCCCTACATCACTTTGCCTTACACCCCATCCAATTTCCCAGTACCCTGTCTCTCTATTATTCCTTTTCGCTCCTTTTAGTTTAACAAACTCAATATTAACTTTATCTGCAGAAAACAAAGACAGGCACATTATGAAAAAGAGCACACCCGACAATAGTATCTTTCTCATGCTTTTTCCTATATCTTCTATTTTTTATAATTTTCAGCCACTTCTTCCATTACCTTTTTTACATATTTCAGGTTTTCTATGTCTTTTTCTACCTCTTTTTGCTGTTCTATTACTCTGTTTATCTTCCAATCTGTCTCATATAATGTTTGTTTCAGTGTATTGTATCTCTCAAAAAAAAGATAGGGGTCATCACTTGCACATCCTAAGGTAAAAACCATAAGAAATATAAGAAGTATATATCTCATCTTTTAACCTCCCATTTTATCCAGTTAAACCCTTTATATCCTGGTTTACTATCGTTCGGTATCCTTTTAATCTCTATGTCTTTACTTAAATATTTCCCATCTTCATAGATAAATAGTTCATACTTGCCTTCCTCTGGTAGTAAGAACCACGTCTTACCTTCTTCATCTGAAAGGATACCTTCTACATACCACGGTATCTCTGAAATTGGTTTAAGGTATATATACTTCCTCTTATAAGGAATACTTTCCAGTATAACCTCTGTAATAACCTGAGGTGGAAATGTCGAAGGTGCTGGGGGGACAGGTCTTAGCACCTTCTTAAATACATCATTAATAGCATTGTCTACATATTCAGGTCTGGCCTCATCAAACCAGTTTATTAGATACTTCTTTCCTACTGATATTCTTGTAACCCTCCCTCCTCTTCCAGACAAAGAAGGCCATATAACACTAACAAAAGAAGGAGCGCCTTTAGAATCTGCATCCCATGGACCTCCCTTGCCCGGGGTTTTCTCATAACCAGCTCCATTATGCCACCAACCAATAAATCCCGGTATCTCAAGTTCAACCCATCTTTCAAATACTTGTTTTGTCATACTTGCTTCTCTTGCTATTATCGGGGGATAATGCCCGAGCTTTTTCGGATAACCTATTATCCAGTAGTATGCTGTTTCTCCTAATATCACAGGTTTCTTAAAAAATGATTGCCACTGCTCCATATTAAACCCAAACTTTTTTGTCTCACCGTGTTCAGGATAATGGATATCAGCAACTGGTTCATCAGGGTCTGTCCATGCAAATACATCTCCATTGTATTCATATATTTGATTGCCTGGCCATAAAGATTTGAAATACTGCCCAAACTCTTTCATTTTTGCCATTCTGCTCTTCCCTGCATCCCTGTCATAGTCATCGCTTGACTGAGTGCACACTTCATTATCCAGAGACCATATAACCACAGAAGGATGATTGATAAGTTCATATAACCACCTCTCATAGTGTTTCTTTACATTCTCTTCCCATACGGGTGGGTGCTTCTTCCAGTTCTCTTTATCATGGTAGTTTTTCAATGGTGTTTCTGCCACCAAAAGCATACCCATCTCATCTGCTATCTCATAAAAAAGGGATGGATATATATGGAGATGTAATCTATAAATATTCATATTGTTTTCTTTTAAGATGCGATAAAGCCGTCTTATCCACTCAGGATTGTTTGTTACACTGTTATATATTTCCGTCTCACATAAAGCATTAGTTCCCTGAAGATATATCTTTTTCCCATTGAGATAGAAGTTAAATTCTTCTGTCCAGAACTCCCTGAATCCGAATCTGTCAAATCTCTCATCAAGAACTTTTCCTCCTTCTATTATCTTTGTTGAAAGTGTATAAAGTTCAGGATTTCCGTACTCCCCACCTATGCCCCATAAAACAGGATTGTACCAGTAACCAAAGTTGTCTACATATCTCTCTTCACCAGGATTTATCTCTAAAGATGATACCATTTCAAATTCTACCTTCCCCTTCCTTACCGCCTGCTGGACAATATTTATCTTTTTAGTAGAACTGGTAGTATTCTTTATAAATGTCCTCGTTGCTAACTTCCACTCCTTCACCGAAGGCGCTATCATCACATTTTTAGTATATATATCACCCCTTGTTTCAAGATATACATCATCCCATATTCCTATACAATATAAAAATCTGTCTCCAATAACATAATCCTTGAAATTTGCTGTAACCCGTGGACTCTTAACATAAACCAGAAGTTCATTCTTATCGCCATATTTTACTATTTCTGTAATATCTATCTCCCAGGGAAAGTATGGACCATAATATTCACCCATATCTTTACCATTTATGTAACAGACAGCATATAAGTTTATCGCTCCAAACTTCAGAAATAATCTCTTTCCTCTCAAGTTTTCAGGAACAGCAAAATATAATCTATACCATCTCTTATGACTTTTAAAAATATCTATGTCAATTTCAGGATGGAATGCCCATTTACCATCATTTGCAACATAGCCATATGCCGGGTCTGGATTGTTAACTACAGGTACAGGGAATGGCTTCCAGCCATCATTTGGAGGAAAGTCCGTCTTCTCTTCTACAGATACTGCTTCCCACATCCCATTTAAATAAATCCTTGTCCTTACTTCTTTTGACTGAATATATCTATTATCTTTAGGTGCTTTGTATAACTTTTTTGCCGCTTCCCTTTTTTCTTCTAAAAATTCTCCTCTTCTTTTGTTTGCTTCTTCTTCAACTTTCTTTATCTCATCTTTAAGTGTATCCTTTTCTCCTTTCAGTAAGGATAGCTTCTCTGTCTCCACCTTTAGTTTCCCTTCTTTTTCTTTTAGTCGTATTTCTAATTCCTCTATCATCTGCTTTACATAATCAGGCGAAATTACCTTTATTTTCTTCTCTATATCTATATTGTGCTTATCAAACAATAAATAAATTGTATAATCTCCCATCTCAGAAAGGTTAACTTTATATGTAAAATTCACAGATTCATCAGGTCTTAAAGCAACATCTTTTGTATCCGATATTAGAAGTTTTCCCTTAGGGGAGATAATTGCTACTTTTAATTTTGTCCTCTGGCTTTCAGTAGCACCTAACTTGATTGTTATATCACTTTCTCCTGTAAACATCTGCTCTCTACCGGTGTCTATAGCCACAAAATATGGTTCTGAAAAGTAATCTATCTTGCCTATACCTTTACAAAGAGTTTCATATCTTCTCTTGGGATTGTCCGTATATATACTTATATCTTTTATCGGCTCATCCTTCAGGTCAGTTATCCTTACACAAAAATCATAACCACTGAGGTTATTGCTAATCTTCAAAAGAAGGAAGTTCATTCCTTTCTTAAGTACGCCAAAATGAACATTCTGGTCCTTAACACTTGACCTGCATATATCCCAACCACCTAAATATTCACCGTTGAGCCATAACTTATAACCATCATCACTGCCTAATTTTATCTTTATCTCTTTATCTTCTTTTGAAATAATATAACATCCTGCATACGTTAATATATGCTCTGAAACAGGAAAACCCTGTTTGGCAAGGTCTATCTTATAGTCCTCTGAGTGATACACCTTCCATTGATTAATAAATACTTTGTCCTCTTTAAAACCCCATACATTCTCTTCCCCCACAAAAGGACGCTCTACTGGTGGTACTTCAGGAAAAACAACCTTTACTTCAAGCCCCGGATATGGCTCTACAGATTCTTCACCACCTATATCTTTAAGAAAATCAGTATCAAAATTAATCCCTTTTCCACTTTTATATTCACACGGAAACGGACCGCAAATAAGCCAGTTCTTTATAAAACCTTCTCCATCAACTGTAAATATATTTTCTCCAGTAACTATCCTTGTAAAAAACAAACATAATAAATACACCCACTTTCCTTTTTTCATATCATCTCCTTATTATCCCCCTTACACCCTTACTCTGCTAAACGCCATGCAGTTGGTTCGTATAAACCCTGTGGTTTCTCTGCCACTGATACCCATGATACATGAAAATCTGCCCAGAGGATATTGGCTCCCATATTATGTCTGGGATTTAAATAGTCATTATCACTTACTCCTTCATCTAGTTTAAAATCCCACCTCCACTCGTCATTTGCTCCTATAGCATCCCATCGTGATGTATCTCCTGCGAGGACCTTCAAACTAGGGTTTACCCATCGTCGCATATTATAATGTTTATTCCTCTTTTCCTCTGTATCCATACTGGGACTATCTTGGTTTTGGTTTAATCCGTAATGCCTTTTAGTACCCTGTGATGGGCACTCAGCAACAGTCGGAGTAGAATTTGGATCTCCCGGCAATCCAGGTAAATATCCCTGGGAACCAAGTAGCCAATACCACCTCACACCGGACATATAAGGTCTTGGAATTCTTCCATTATTGTTATCAGCATACATCACAAGTGCCAATCCTAATTGTTTCAGGTTGTTCATACACTTTGCCCGTCTTGCTCTTTCCCTTGCCTGGGAAAGTGCTGGTAGCAACATAGCTGCTAAAATCGCGATAATTGCTACCACTACTAAAAGCTCTATTAATGTAAAACCTTGCCTTCTCATACTCTACCTCCGTTTTTTTGTTATCTATGTAAACAGAAGGTAGCAGAGAAATATGTCAGGTAGCAGAGAAATATGTCTGCCAGAGCTTCTGAAAAATAAAGTCGCTACTCTCTTCTCTCTTTTAATAGTTCTCTCAACATACCGGTACTTTTCCTTATCACAAGTTCTGGTTTGAATATTATCCTCCTTTTGGGTATCAATCCATTTCCTCTACCAGATAATAAATAAACAAGCATTTTTACCGCTTCTTTACCTGTCTCCTTCCTGTGGGTCTCAACAGTAGTCAGTGGTGGTGTAGTATAAAGTGATTCTCTGATATTATCAAATCCTGCTATACTTATTTCTTCAGGAATTTTTATCCCTTTCTTGTTGCAATACTCTAAAATATGGATTCCTCTCCAGTCGTTCGCTGTAAATATCGCAGTTGGTGGGTGAGTAAGATTTATAAGTTTTTCAAATGCTCTTATATCTTCTTCTATATTCTTACCTGTAGTCTCCTCTATAAGTGCACTATCATATTCAATCCCGTTCTTCTCAATCGCTTTTTTATATCCTTCATATCTCGGAAAATAATGAATACTTTCTACAGGACCCGTAATAAATCCTATCCGTCTATGTCCTAAGGAAATAAGATGCTTTACTGTAATATATGCCCCATACCTTTTATCTATACCTACAGAGAAATCTTCTGTTTCTACTTCACTATCAGCAAAAACAACAAAAGGAATGTTATATTTCCTAACAATCTCCTTTGTTTTTTCTACTCCCCTCCCCAAAAAGATAAACCCTATACTTTTATTCTTATCCCTGATATTAGAAATCCTCCAGGGTAAATATTGCTCTGACAGATAGTCAATATTAACTTTTAATTCTTTCGCTTCATCTATTATTCCTGAGTGTATCTTAACAATAGGGTTCATTGTCAACGACTTGTCTGAAAATGTAGAAGGGATTATTAAGTATATATTTATATCTTTATTTATCCTCCTTATCACATTCGCCCTTCCACTCCCAGTATCAAGAAATCCTTCATTTCTTAACTCCCTTAGTACCCTTTGAGCAGTAATTCTACTAACTTTATACTTCTCACAGATTTCATCTATAGTATAAAATCTATCACCAAAAGAAGCATCCTTTATCTCTTCTTCTAATTCTTTCTTTATTATCCGCCACAGCACTGTAATTTTTCTTTTACTCATTTATTGAAATATATATCTTTATATATATATATTATAACACACTACTAAAAAAATGTCAAATTTTCGTACGGATAGGGTACATGGGTAACACCTTCTCCTCTAATTTTTTGTTAAAAAATACCCTAACTCTCCCCTCACCCATACCCTCTCCCCTCTGGCAGGGGCGAGAGGAAAAAGAGAGGGACCCCTCACCCATACCCTCTCCCACAGGGGAGAGGGAAAATAGAAATATTAAATAATGATGCCTCACACAAGATTTGACGGGCAGGTTTATCACACGAATGTACAGGGAAGGGAGATAGTATGCTTATAGTCCAGAAATATGGTGGGAGTTCTGTAGCAACAACAGAAAAGATAAAGTTTGTTGCAGAAAAGGTGGTATCTACAAAAAGAAAAGGGAATCAGGTAATCGTGGTTGTCTCTGCAATGGGCAAGACCACAGATAACCTCATTGGACTTGCAAAAGAGGTTCATCCTAACCCGCCTGAAAGGGAGATGGACCTGCTTTTATCCACAGGGGAGATTGTGTCTGTGGCACTTCTCTGTATGGCAATTGAAAATTATGGAGAAAAAGCAGAAGGGATGACAGGGTACTTTGCGGGGATACAGACAGATAGTTTTCATACAAAGGCACGAATAAAAAAGATTGAGCCATCAAGGGTAATGGAAGCACTAAATAAAGGTAATATCGTTGTCATAGCAGGGTTTCAAGGAATTAGCCCTGAAAGTAATATTACCACATTAGGAAGAGGTGGTTCTGATTTGACAGCAATCGCTATAGCAGCAGCGGTAAAGGCAGACCTATGTGAGATATATACTGATGTGGAGGGTATCTTTACAGCAGACCCGCATATAGTTCATCAA
>JAMWCZ010000040.1 GCA_023819225.1 Candidatus Omnitrophota bacterium | reverse complement strand
TATAGGTATTGGAATAAATGGACATATTGCATTCAATGAACCAGGTACTGATATATGGACGGATAAACTTATCATAAAAGTCAGGATAAACGATGTCTCTGTAAGACAGCAGTATGAGGACTACAAAAACCATCCAAATCCAGAAGCAAGATATAAAAGTTTAGATGAAGTCCCCAGAGATGCACTTACAATGACCTGTTCAGCAATACTTATGGCAGATAAGATATTCTGTATGGTCCCTGGGCAACAAAAGGCAGAAGCGGTAAAGGCAGCCATTGAAGGGGAGATAACAGATAAACTACCTGCTTCTATACTGAGATTACATAGAGATGTATCATTATACCTTGATAAGGAATCTTCAAACCTGTTATTATCCATACCTGGGACCACCTGTAAGGAGACCCTATGAAAGTCATTCTGTTTTTCATTATGTGTATCTTCATCATACTTTCTGGTTGCTGTATCCCCTTAAAAGAGCAAAAAACACAGAAGCAGAAAGAAGAGACGGGCAGGAGAGAGACATCTATAACAGAAGAGGGCCTAAACGACCCCTATGGCAAATACACACTTGAAACAGCAGATGTAGAGGTCTGGTTCTATGATGGACATTTTATATATTTTGACAGGGATAGAAAGGTTATCAAAAACTACGAAACTATTGACAGAGAAAACGAATAAAGATACAATTATTTTCTTATATTGTAGATTAGAGGATAAAAAATCTTAAAACCTGTAATCCTGTCATATATTATTTTATGGGGCGGTAGTTCAGCGGCCTAGAATGCCAGACTGTCGATCTGGATGTCGCGGGTTCGAATCCCGTCCGCCCCGCTTTTTACCGCCCCCGCAGTGGATTTTAATTGAGGGGGCGGTAAAAAAAGGGTAGGGACTTTTATGGATAAAAAATATATGGAAAGATATTGGCATACATCTTCACATATCCTTGCACAGGCGGTAAAAAAACTATTCCCTGATGTAAAATTAGGAACAGGGCCTGCTATAGAAAATGGTTTTTATTACGATTTTTACAGAGAAGAGCCGTTTACTCCTGATGATATAGAAAAGATAAGCAAGGGAATGGAAGATATTATCAGACAGAACCTTCCTGTGGAAAAAATATCTGTAAGCAAGGATGAGGCGAAAAAAATCCTGAAAGATGAGCCATTCAAGTTAGAAATACTTGAAGGGATAAAAGAAGAAACAGTTACATTCTACCGGCAGGGTGACTTTATAGACCTCTGTGAAGGACCACATATTTCATCAACAGGAGAGATTAAGCACTTTAAAATTTTAAGTACTGCTGCTTCCTACTGGAGGGGAGATGAAACAAGGGAAAGTATGCAGAGGATATACGGTGTATCCTTCCCTGAAAAGGCACAACTTGACCAGTATCTTAAGTTTCTGGAAGAAGCAAAAGAACGAGACCACAGAACATTAGGTCCAAAACTTGACCTATTCAGCATACACCCAGAGTTCGGTTCAGGACTCATCTACTGGCATCCAAAGGGCTCCATAGTAAGGAAGATTATTGAGGACTTCTGGAAAGATGTGCACATAAAAAATGGATATCAGATTGTATATACTCCTCATATTGCAGACCTTTCATTATGGGAACGGTCAGGACATACCGGCTTTTATAAAGAAAATATGTTTACCCCTATGGAGATGGGAAACAAGGTCTTTCAACTTAAACCGATGAACTGTCCTTTCCATATCATTATATATAACACTAAACTGAGGAGTTATCGTGACTTCCCTATAAGATGGGCAGAGTTAGGCACTGTCTACAGGTATGAAAAGCAGGGCGTCCTGCACGGACTCCTTAGGGTCCGTGGTTTTACCCAGGATGATGCACATATCTTCTGCACAGAAGAACAGATTGAGGAAGAGGTAGTAAAAGTATTAGACCTTGTATCTTTCTTTTTAGGGAAATTTGGCTTCACTGAATACAAGACATTTCTTTCCACAAGACCTGAAAAATATGTCGGTAGTCCTGATGGCTGGGAGAAAGCAACAATAGCACTTGAAAACGCATTGAAGAAAAAAGAAATGGGTTATGAGATAGACCCGGGAGAAGGTGTTTTCTATGGACCAAAGATTGATATAAAAATAAGGGACTGCCTAAAAAGGGAGTGGCAGTGTTCAACCATACAGGTGGACTTCAATATTCCGGAAAGATTTGCCCTGAAATACACTGATAAAGATGGCTCTTTCAAAACCCCTATACTTATTCACCGCGCAATACTCGGTTCTATTGAAAGATTTTTCGGGGTTCTTATTGAACATTATAAAGGGAACTTCCCTTTCTGGCTGGCTCCTGAACAGATAAGGGTACTTCCTATAAGTGAAAGGCATCTCCCTTATGCAGAAAAGATAGGTGGTTTGCTTGAGCCACACTTTAGAATACAGATTGACACAAGAAACGAGAAGATAAACAGAAAGATACGTGATGCAGAAGAAGAAAAGGTCCCATATATCATCATCATAGGTGATAAGGAAGAAGAAAAAAACACGATAGCACTCAGGAAACACGGGGAAGGGATGCTCGGAACATTTACCACAGATGAGATAATTAGAAAATTAAAAGAATGCCAGTAGCGTCGTGATTTATCACACAAAATATTTACAATAAGGGATGCAATTTATTGCACTTTTGCTTTTTGCAAAAATTTTTTGTATAATAAATATAAGAAGGAAAAGGAGGATATATCGCATACCAGAATGTGAGAAGGTATCCTGATAATAGAAAAAAGTTCAGGTTTAATTTTCAGATACAGGCACCACAGGTTCGTCTGATAGATAGCGATGGTCAGCAGTTAGGAATTGTAGATAGGAAGCAAGCACTGCAGAAAGCAAGAGAAAGAGAATTGGACCTTGTGGAAATTGTACCTACTGCATCACCTCCTGTATGCAGGATAATGGACTTAAACAAGTTCCTCTATGAACAGAAGAAAAAAGAAAAGGAGATAAAAAAGAAACAAAAAGTTTTTCAGACAAAAGAGATAAGGTTCACACCGGAAACGAGTGAACATGACTACAGGTTTAAAAAACAGCATGTAGAGGATTTTTTAAAAGAAGGACATAGGGTAAAGGTAACTATATTTTACAAGGGTAGAGAAATAATACATAAAGAAAGGGGTTATCAATTGCTGGAACGACTTACAAAAGAACTTGCTGATACAGGTAAGGTAGAAAGACCACCTAAACTTGAAGGACCAAGGTTAAGTGTAACTTTTATACCTGTTTAAAAAAGGAAATTAAAATGCCAAAACTAAAAACAAAAAAGGCAGTAGCAAAAAGGTTCAAAATTACAGGGACAGGTAAGGTAATGCACTATGGGGCAGGAGGAAGTCATCTGCTCTCAAAGAAAAGTTCTAAAAGAAAAAGAAGGATAAAACATTCATCTTTATTGAAAAACAGGGGAGACAGAAAGACCGTTAAACGGCTTCTACCATATAGATAAGGAGAAAGACAATGCCACGCGCAACAAATGCACCTGCTTCAAGGCAGAGGAGAAAAAAGGTCCTAAAGAGGGCTAAGGGATACAGACAGGGACGCTCCAAACTTTACAGAAGGGCAAAGGAGTTTTCTGAGAAAGGGCTTACCTATGCATACAGAGACAGGAGAGCAAAAAAAAGAAATTTCAGAAGTTTATGGATTACAAGGATTTCTGCTGCCTGTAAAAACAATGAGATATCATACAACAGATTTATTGCAGGACTAAAAAAGGCAGATATAAACCTTAACAGGAAGTCATTGGCTGATATTGCTTTTCATAATCCAGAGGCATTCTCCGAGATGGTAAAAAGGGTGAAGGAGGTAATATAGACATAATATAATGTTATTACTACGCAATCTGATTTTTCTTATAGTTGTCTTATATACATTTATTCTTAATCTTTTGTTATTTCTAAACAAGGTTTTCTCTCCTGTTTTTTATTTTATCTCCCTTACAATAATAGTTGCCCTGTTTATTGTTGTTGAAGTGCTCCATTCTTTGCGTATTAATGGAATGATACAGTCCATTCATAGAGAAAAAGAGCGGTTAGAGTTAAATGCTATGGATATGGAAAATGAATCTATTCTTTTAAAGACGCTTACTGATATCCTGGAAACATTTGGAGAAGAGATATCTATTGAAGAAGTTCTGGATAAAATTACTGAGTCGGTTAAGAATATATTCAAGCAAGAGACGGTCGCCTTACAACTGCTGGGAGAGACATTTAAAAAATCCTTTATAGGTAAACCTGTAGAAATACCCGATGAGATGTTAGGCGGTATAGTTTTAAAACCAAGGCCTATCCTTGTAAATAATACATCTTCCTTCCCTGAATATAAAAACCTGGTAAGCCAGGGTGTTACCTCATTTATCATATCAGCATTTCATCACAAAAGGAAAATTACAGGAATGATAGGCATCTTCTCATTTGAAAACAGGGTCTTTACTTTGAAAGACCTTGAATTGCTTAGAATGGTATCTGCCCCTACCTCTCTTCTTGTTGAAAACGCTGAACTTTTTGAAAAGACAAAAGTTCTTGCTATCACTGATGCCCTTACAAGCATCTACAACAGGAGACACTTTGAAAATATATTTGAAACAACAGTTAATGAGGCAAGAGATAAAAAACAACCTCTGTCTGTATGTATGGTTGATATTGACTATTTCAAACACTATAACGACCTTAACGGACATCCTGCAGGTGACTACGTACTGAAAAAGATAGCGGAGATAATGAGAAAAAATATCAAGGGTTCGGATATTGTGGCAAGGTATGGAGGAGAGGAGTTTATACTTGTCTTCCCTGATACAAAAAAGGAAAATGCGCTGTCTCTCTGCGAGGTAATAAGGGAATCCATAAAAGAATTCCGATTTAATAATGAGGAGTCGCAGCCAAACGGAGACCTTACAATAAGCATGGGTATTGCATCATATCCAGAAGACGGAGAGACAGGAGAAGAACTGATAAAGAAGGCGGATTTTGCGCTTTATAAAGCGAAAGAACTGGGACGGAACCGTGTTATTACTGCCTAAACACTTCCCTCTTTATCTCCTCCCATATCTGTTCCGTAACCAGATTAATTTTTTTCTGAGACACCTGCATAATATCATCTTTTTGCCTTCTGTATTTTTCAGTTAAAGAGGCGATCTTTTTTTCTGTGTCTTTTCCAGAGATATCTTTGTATCTTTTTATCTCCTCTGCTAAATCTTTCTCTTTTTCTGCCTTTAACTCCTTCAATCTTAAAGAAATAGTGTTTTTAATAGCAACCGCCTTTAACTCCGCATTATGTAAAATCTCTTCCGCTCTCTTTTCTGCCTGTTTTATCTCTTGAACTTTTTCTATTACCATTCTATCCTTCCAGTGAAAAGACCACCTTTCCTTTACAGATAGTTTTTAAAACCCTCCCTTTCATCTTCCTTCCTATAAAAGGGGAGTTTTTACTCCTTGACCTTATCTCTTCTTTTCTGTATATCCACTCCCTCTCAGGGTCAAAGACCACAATATCTGCACACTTCCCTTCCGCAATACAACCCCTATCAATACCTAACACCCTTGCAGGACCTGTTGTAAAGAGGGAGATTATATTCATCAGGGATAGTCCCTTCTGTTTGAGTTCCATTGATAAAGATATCGCTGTCTCAAAACCAATCATACCAAAAGGGGCACTTTCAAAGCCAGCCCCTTTTTCCTCTTCTGTATGTGGTGCATGGTCTGTTACTATACAATCAATGGTGCCATCTTTCAGTCCTTTTATCAATGCAGTTATATCCTTTTTTGTTCTCAGAGGAGGGCTTACCTTTGCATTTGTATTATAACCCTTTACATCTTCTTCTGTTAAAACAAGGTGATGTATTGCCACTTCAGATGTAAGGTTATCTATATATCTTTTTGCATCTCTTACCATATCCACTGATTCAGATACAGAAAGATGAGCAAGATGAAGCATCCCTCCTGTCATCCGTGCAAGGGATATATCCCTGTATACCATAATCGTCTCTGCTTGGTATGGTATCCCTGATAGTCCCATCTTTGTGGAAATGCCCCCTTCATTCATCACCCCTGTTCTTGAAAGATTTTTGTCTTCTGAATGGGAGAAGAGAGGTTTTTTATAAAGTTTTGTATATTCAAGGGCTCGCCTCATCACAAGAGAATCCATCACACAATCACCATCGTCTGAAAAGGCAACCGCCCCTTCTTCTACCATTTCTCCAAAAGGAGCAAGTTCCTTCCCTTCTCTGTTTATCGTTATAGCCCCTATGGGTAAGACCTCGCACAAGGCATCACGGGCTCTGTCTATAACAAATCTTATCGCAACCTTATTATCCAGAGGAGGACTTGTATTGGACATACAGCATATCGTTGTAAATCCACCTGACACAGCCGATAAACTGCCTGTATATATCGTCTCTTCCTCCTCTCTTCCTGGTTCTCTTAAGTGGCAGTGTATATCTATAAGACCGGGGAAGACAAGCATCCCTTTTGCATCTATAACATCTATATCTTTTGTCTCTATCCTTTTTGCAATCCGGGATACCTTATCTCGTTCTATCAGGATATCAAAAACCCCTTCCTTTTTAGTGGAAGGGTCTATCACATATCCTTTTTTTATTAATATACCCATTTTTTATATTATAACCCCTTTTCTTGTATTCCGTCAACCTCTGCAGAATTTGAGATACATAGGTAAGAGTTATAGAGGAGATTTTCTTAAATTCCTCCCCCTCAAGAGAGAGGGGAGAGGAGATGGGGATAGTGTTATAATATGTAACGGTCGGACCCATTGCACAATTCGTCGCAAAATGCTCCTGCTACAAAAATCCTATACACGACCTCTTGACAAAAACTTATATGTGTGGTATTACCTATATTGTGAAGATAAAGGGAAGATTAAAACTATGGGTTGACAGGGAGATACAGTTAAAAATTGTATTGTATGCACTTATTTCGCTCGCTATTGCTTGTGCAGTGGTAAGTATAGTGACATTCTATAGTATATGGTCAGAGGTAGGGGATAAACTGGTACGTATAGAAGGGGTAGAACAGATATATACTGCTTCTTTAAGAAGATTTATTCTGACCACATCCTTCCTTATAATTATCCTTGCGGTCCTTACTGTGCTGGGAATGGTCATCCTTACACACAGAATTGCAGGACCAGCATATCGGATAAAGACCATCCTTAAAGACCTTTATGAAGGAAAGACCCCCACATTTGCACTCAGGAAAGGAGATGCGTTCAAAGCAATGCTTGAAGAGATAGAAAAACTCGCAGGAAGATATGATGATATAGGTAAAAGTGCACTCGCAGTGATTGAAAGGTGGAAGAATACAGAGGTAAGGGATATGAGTTTGAACCTTGCACTAAAAGAACTGGAAAATAAACTTGTATACCTCTCTATTTCAGAAGAAAGGGAAAGGAGGGAACAATGAAGAAAAGTAAAAATGGATTCAGTTTGATAGAGATTATTATCTTCTGCTTCATTGCGGTTACCCTGCTTATGCTTTTTGTAGGACTTGCTTTTAATTCCAGAGAGTTTTCACGAACTATGGGTTGCATCAACAATATGAAGAACCTCTCACAGGCGATTGAAAACTTCCAGGCAGACAACAGAGAAACACCGAGAAACCTTGCCGACCTTTATCCAAATTATATAACAGATAACAGAACATTTAAGTGCCCTGCCGATAGAACATCTGATACCAATAGTTATGAGCGGTTCTATATAGGTAGGTTTTTTGCTGAAGAAGATGGGCAAAAGGTATTCCTCGTATGTCCGCGGCATAACAGGGGAAACAAAACCGTAGGTGCATATCTGTCATATGCAGTTGATATAGGGAAAAACAGTAATGTCTTGTGGAGCGGACTACCTGCTACATTCGGTGAGGTATACACTGGTGGGACACTTCAATTCGTAGATGGAACTACAGTGGAGATTAATTCAGGAAAATTGGGGCTGCTTGCTTCCTTCACAGACAATGAGGGGAAACTTTACCACATCATATACACACTGGAAGGAGAAGAAGGAAATTTTACGGTTGACCACCAGGGGAACTCAAGATTTGAGGTTATCACACCCGCTGTGATTGCAGGGGTTGAAGGAACAAAGTTTACGGTAAGGAACACCCTTAAGGATACCTATATTACTTCATCTATTACTGTTCTGGAAGGACTGGTGAAAGTTCAGGATAGAAGCCAGGATTCATCTACATCTGTTGTCAAGCCAAACCAGATAAAAGCAGTAAGTGTTGTAAACGAGCTAACAGATAGTGTTGTTAGAAAGAAGGGCGTGCCGAGAAAACCGAAAAAGCATTAGTACCTTTTTATGAAAAAAGTGGAGGAAAGCAGCCATTAAGGTTTTGCTGACAGTTATTGTTTCTCTTACAGTCCTTTCTGTATTTTCTAAAAAACCCTTTGAAAAGGCAGAACTCACTTTTTATGACTGGCGGCTTAAAAAGTCCTTCAGAGATAAAACACTACTCCCTTTTGTTGTTATAGGAATCACACAAAACTTTGAAAAGGTGGCTGGAGAGCCGTTTTCAAGGAAGCACTTCACAGAGATATTAAAGGTTCTTGAAAGAGAAAGTGCCTCTGTGATTGGCTTTGATATATTCTTCCCACAGATAACAGATAAAACTATTGACAGTGAATTTATAGAAGAAATCAAAAAAAGTCAGAAGGTTGTCCTTCCTGTCTTTTCTCCTGTAAGAATCAGCAAAATAGAAGGCATATTTTATCTTACTGATGAGATAAGAAGCAGCACACCTGAATTTAACAATGTAGCGTTATCTTTAGGACATATAAATACACTTATTGATTCTGACCAGGTGATAAGAAGGGTCCCTGTCTTTATAAAAACAAATGATAGTGTCTATCCTCAAATATCTCTTGAGATGGCTCGTATATATAAAAAAGAAAAAAAAATCAGCAGTATATACCCTTTGTTTGATGATAACAGGGCTTCCATTTTTAGAAGTGATGGCAGTATATATGTGAAGCCACTTCCATCTGAAACAATAGAAAGATATTTTATTCCATTTGAGGATGTGCTTGAAGGGAGGTATCCGAAAGACCATTTCAAAAACAAGGCAGTTATTATAGGACAGACCATAGTTGGTGCAAAGAACGCAGACCTTATACCCACACCACTTGGGACACAGTTTGGTATTATCTTTCAGGCAGCAGTTTTACATAATGCACTATCAGGAAATTATATTCACAGGTTAAAACCATCCTTTATCTCTGTGGTAATTTTAGCAACAGGTGTTATTACAGGGCTTATCTTTTTATCATCAGGTGTTATAGGCAGTACTTTTCTTCTTATAGTTTTAAGTGCCTTACTTATATTTTTCTCACTTTATCTGATGCGAAACGGAATTTTTCTTGATACTATCCCGTTCCTTATACTGTTTTTTTCTATGTATCTCTGTTCCCTTATCTACTCACTGGTAAATGCACTTAGAAAATTGTTTCAGAAAGAAGAGACATTGAAGGTCATACATCAGGTTGAAGCAGAAATAACAGATACGCTTAACCCTTCTGAGATTACAGGATTATCAGGGGAAATACTCTTTTCAGGAATTGAAGAGGAAGCATTGATAAAACAAACGCCTGTTTTTACAATGAGAACCCTTCTTGCTTCATTAGGTATTGAGGCAGGGGCATTTATCCATACTCTCTCATCAAAAAAATATCAGATTATCACCCTGTATGGAGAGATACTGCCTGAAGATATAGAGAAACTTGTGGATGAATATCTCGGAGAGAAAAAAGATATTTTGATAAAAAGCAGGGGCTCGTCAGAGAAAATCCACAATCTCCTGTTTTTACCTGTTATCTCTCTTCCGACATTTAAGATACTGGGCATTTTTATCAACAAGCGCCCATCATTTTTTTCAAGGACCCAATCATTTTCTCATGATGATATTCCTCTCATACAGACACTTTCTCTTCAGGCAATACTTGCTATTCAGAACTCACGGCTTAACCTTGCACTTAAAGAGACGCAGAGAGAAAGTATATTCCGCCTTTCTGTTGCCATAGAATATAGAGATAGAGAAACAGGTATACACATACATAGGGTAAGTGCATATGCCGCACTTATAGCAGAAAAAATAGGGCTTTCTTCAAGTGAGGTTGACCTGATAAGAAACGCTATGCCTCTGCACGACATAGGGAAGATTGCCATCCCTGACTACATACTTCTAAAACCTGGAAAACTCACACCCCAAGAGAGGGAAATTATAGAGCAACACCCTGTTATTGGAGCAAAGATGCTTGAGGGCTCAAACTCACTAATCCTTAAGGCGGCCGAAAGTATTGCCCTTTATCATCATGAGCGATATGATGGCTCAGGATATCCCTTCCATCTCAAAGGTAATAGTATCCCTATATACGGACGGATAGCAGCCATTGCAGATGTCTTTGATGCTATGACATCTCAACGGATATACAAGGCACCCGCTGAGATGGAGGAAGCACTCTCTATGTTAAAAAGGGTTCTTTCGTATTTAGTGTGGAGTAATTTTTGTAAGTTCTTGAAATATAAGGAGTTAGAGAAAAATGGCAGTTCCCGGTGAGAAATGTTATAATTCAGCAGGTTAATTATATATACTGGGAGGTATAGATGGATTTAAATACTCTTACGAAATTATTAAATATTGCTGATTATAAAGTAGTAGAAATAATATCAATGACAGATGAGGAAATACATTTAAGGATAGAGCCATATAAGAAGAAAGAAGCAGTATGTTCTGGTTGTGGCGAGATTCATAAAGAAGGGTATTTGGGAGAAACAGAAGTAGTGGTAGAAGATTTACCAATGGGAGAAAGGAGAGTTTATTTACATATAAAGAAGCGGAGATATATATGTTCTAAGGATGGCAAGAGCTATGTAGAAAAGATTGACTGGTTAAGAAAAGGGATTCGGGTAACATATAGATTTGCCAGACATGTAAACAGGCTAACAGCGATAACAACAAATCAGGAAGCAGGATGGTATTTAGGATTAGATGATGAAGTAATTTATAGGATTGACAAGAAGATGTTAGAAGAACAAGCCAAGGAAAAACTAACCTCTATTCCATCGGCAATTCATTTAAGTATAGATGAAGTAAGTTATCTGAAGTATCACAGGTATTTAACCAATGTAATTGACACAGACAGGAAACTTGTTATATGGAATGAAAAAGGTAGAAAATCAGAGGTATTGAATAAATATTATGAAGGTATAGGAGAAGAGAATTGTAAAAAGATAGATTCAGTAGCAATAGATGGGGCAAAGCATTACATCAGTTCAACGAATAAATATGCTGTTAATGCTTTAATTGTCTTTGATAAATTTCATGTAATACAAAAATTAAATCAGGCGGTGGATAGGGTAAGGAAAGATGAATTGGGAAGAGCCAGAAAAGAGGAAAACTATGAGTTAATTGAACTAACAAACTGTAAACAAAGGTTTATTTTATTGAAGAACAAAAAGAATCTTAGTGAAAAACAACAAGAGTATCTTGAAAAACTGTGTCAGATAAATGAACCAATATACAAAGCGATGTTGTTAAAAGAGAGTTTTTTAGAAGTTTATAGTTGCAAAGATGAAAAGTCCGCAGAAGAATGTTTGAAAAGCTGGATTAGTCAAGCATTTAAAAGTTCTTTAACTCCCTTTATTGAATTAACATATAAATTTACAGAAAAGATGCGATATATTCTTAACTGGTTCCGGAAAAAGATTAGTTCTGCAATCTCTGAAGGATTTAATAACAAAATTAAAAGGTTGAAAAGGATGGCTTATGGTTATAAATCAGATTAAAAATTCATCAACATTGTGGTCTTTTAAATCCAAGATTAAATACTTAAAAAACCACATAAAATACGAAAGACCCTTAAAAAGAGAGGAGGGAAGCAGTTTTGACCCTGTAATGGTAAATAGTTTTATAGAATGCAGGGACGAAATTATCAGGATACAGAAGATATACAGGGAAGATATAACAGATAATAAGATGGGCAAATGAAAATGTAGCGGTGCGATTTATCGCATAATTGGTAGTCAACTCTGGCAGAATATGTTAAATAAAGGGGAAAAGATATGGAGAAGATAAGAAGACCTGTAGTAGCAGGATATTTCTATCCAGAAGAGAAAGGTGAATTATTGAGGATGTTAGAAAGGTTTATAGATAGTTCCGTTGAACCTGAAAAAGCAACCGCATTAATTGCTCCTCACGCCGGTTATGTCTATTCAGGAAAGACAGCAGGCGATGTATTCAGCAGGGTTGCTATCCCTGATACTGTTATTCTTATAGGACCAAACCATACCGGCTATGGAGAGCCATATGCTGTTGATGGGCATACCATCTGGTTCACACCACTTGGAGAAGCAGAGGTAGATACAGATGTTGTGGATACCCTTGTAAAAAAAAGCAGATACCTCCAAAAGGATACAGTTGCCCACATTAAAGAACACTCACTGGAGGTTGAACTTCCTTTCATACAGTTTCTCAAAAAGGATGTAAAGATTGTGCCTGTGATACTGTCCGGCTATGTAGATGACCCTGCCTGGTACGAGATAGGTGAATGCCTTGCAGAGACAATAGATGAAAAAGGAATGAGAGAAAAAACACTTATTGTGACAAGCACAGATATGACTCACTATGAAGAGCAGTCAATAGCAGAAGAGAAGGATAATTACGCAATAGAGGCAATCCTGGCACTTGACGAAATCCTTCTTATTGACCGTCTGACGGAAAAAAATATCTCTATGTGTGGATATGGCCCTGTAATAACAGCCATCATTGCGGCAAAAAACTTAGGAGCAAAAGAGGCAGAACTTGTAAGATACACAACAAGCGGAGAGGTAAATAAGGACTATGCACAGGTGGTTGGATATGCAGGCATAATTATCAAATAAAGTTATTATGCCTTGCTTTTTTTGTAGTGGCGGCAACCTTATTTACTATTTTTCTCCTTTTATTTACCCCCTTAATGCAATACACCCTTTTATTCCTTAAGATAGGTATCCCCCCTCTCCTTTGTCCCTCTCCCCACTGGGGAGAGGGTTAGGGCAAGGATTTACCCTAGCCCCTTTGGGGAGAGGGTATGGGTGA
>JAMWCZ010000039.1 GCA_023819225.1 Candidatus Omnitrophota bacterium | reverse complement strand
TCAACACTCTGTTAAGAAAGGTGAATGTTTCGTCGGGGGAATGTGTATCCGCATAGGAAGTAAATCCTCTGATATCTGCAAAAAGGACTGTTATAATCTTTTTCTCTCCTGTAAGCATAATTTCCTCTTTTAGAGAAAGAACCTTTTCCATTACATCTGAAGAGATGTATCTACCAAACATATTTCTTATCCTTGCCTTTTCTTTCTCCTCATAAATGAACTGAATAAGCACTATCACACCATAGACAATAAGGATGCTACCAACAGGATAAAGAACATCTATCCAGAAAAGTTTTGATGTAAACAGGAAAAATGCAAGTGCTACAAAAAGGCAGATAAGAAGTACAATAGAGATGAAACTGATAACAGGAGAAAATGTAATAGCAATCACCCCTGAAAAAAGAGAAAAGCAAAGGGGGATGAAAAAAGTAGGGATGTTTCCTGCCTTTTCTATAACCTCTCCTTTAAGAAAATTTTCAAGAAAACTTGCATGGACACCTACAAGTGGATAACCTGCAACACCTGCAACATTCCCTGTATCAGGAACCCCTGTCGCTGTTATACCTACAAGGACTATTTTATCTCTAAATGCATCCAGTGGCACAACAGATGTCTTTCCGAGAAATGCCTGGAACACCTGAATAAAGGAATAGTTAGGAAATTTTTTAAGGTCATTATAGATATTGAGATATACAGACCTATCTTCATTCATAGGTATTTTCCTTTTATCTCCATTTACCTCAAACTCAATAAAGTCCTTACCCATCATTAAAATGGAACTACCTAAAACATTTTCTATTACAGAGATACCAAGAGAACTGTATGTCTTCCCATTACAATCTATAAATAAAGGATATTTTCTTATAACACCATCACTGTCAGGTATAATATTGATAAAGCCAATGGATAACGCATACTTTTTAAGTTTTTCAACTGGTTCTACTATCTTTTCTGCCTCCAAAATCCTTTTTTTTATTTTAGGATGGCCAAAATAAAAAGGGAGGATAACATTACCTGCATCTTTTATCGCCTCTGCAAACTCTTTATCCCCTTCCTTTTTTTCAACAAACAATATATCAAAGGCGATTGCCTTTGCCCCCATATCTTTAAGTATCTGTGTTATACCTGCATACCACTGCCTTGAAAGTGGCCATTCACCAAGAAGGGAAAGTGTATCATCACCTATAAAGACAATTACAACATCCCCTGTTGGCTGTTTATCCTGCAGGAATCTCATCTGCCAGTCATAGGTGGTACTTTCAAGACGCCTGAAGAAATCTATCCTGAAAAGAAAAAATAATACAAAATTTATTACAAAGACCACTAAAAGCAGTTTCTTATTTCTTCTTTTTAACATTTTCTGGGTCTACTGGAAGTTTCAAAGTAAAGATTGTTCCCTTACCCTGTTCAGAGACAATATCAATATCTCCATTATGCTCGGAAACTATCTTTTTAACAACAGGTAGTCCAAGTCCTGTCCCTTTATGTCCTTTCGTTGTAAAGAAAACATCAAATATCTTCTCAAGGTTTTCAGGTGGTATACCCACTCCGTTATCAAATATTTTTATAAGATATGTTTTCATAGAATCACCCATCTCTGTAGAAATTTTTATCAGACCTGCTCCTTCTGAAACTGCTTCACAGGCATTAGTAAAAAGATTGAGAATTACCCTCTGCATCCCATTTACATCTATTTTTACATCTTTAATCCTTTCATCCAGTTGAAACTCAACCCTTATGTTTTTCTCTTTTGCTTTTTCATCATAAACCTTTATTACATCCCTTAAAAAATTGTTCAGGTTAACCTCCTGTAAAAGTGGCTTTTTCTTTGATGAATAGTTAAGCATATCAAGTATAAGTTCTGAAATTCTGTTAACATTTACCTTCACTATATTCCAGCCCTCTCTTACATATTCATCAGAAGAAGCCCCCATTGTTTCATCAATAAGAGAGACACCTCCTACCAGTCCATTAAGAATATTTTTAATGTCATGTGAAAGGGAAAGCATTGTTTCTCCAACACCTGCCATACGTGCATTCTTCACATTTTCAAGATATAACTGCGCATTTTCTATTGTAAGTGATGCCTGAGATGCAATAATCTTCATCAACTCTTCATCTTCCTTATCAAATGGCTTACCGTCCCTTCTGTTCAAGACCTCAAGGACACCGAGCAGTTTACCTCTTTTCCCTGTGAGTGGAACTGCAAGTATACTTTTTGTCTTAAAGTGGCTCTTTTTATCAGCAAGAGAGAAGAATCTTCTGTCTTTTAATACATCCTTTACATTTATTATTTTCTTTTCCTTTGCACAGAAACCCGCAATGCCCTGCCCTAATTTGAGTTTTATTGCCCTTACACCTATACCCTTTTTGCCTGTAGCAACCTCAAAGAAGAGTTGTTTTTTCTCTTTATCATAAAGAAGAAGTGAACTTGCCTCTGCTTTCAGGATATTTTTACTTTCTTCCATTATCAGGTTAAGCAACCGGTGGAGGTTATATATGGAGGATATAAAGGAACTGATTTTTTCAAGGACTTTAAACTTTGATAGATATTCCTTGTTTTCCACAGGTATATTATACCATAAGTTATGTGCAATGAATTGCACCGCTATAAGCTACAAAATTTTATTTGGACACCAATAACTTTTTAATATAAAATTAATACAAACCAACAAGGAGGAGACAATGAAATTTTCTGGTATAAGTGATGAGGCAGGACAGGCAATAGAGTATCAGATAAAGGCACATAAGGAGATTGGCTGGGAGTATTTAGAACTAAGAAATGTCGATGGAGAGGCAATTACACTGATGCCTGATAAAAAGTTTGATGTTGTCTTTGAAAAGGTAACATCATCTGGGATGCAAGTATCCTGTTTTGCAAGTTGTATAGCAAACTGGGCAACAGAGATATCAGGGAACTTTCAGAAGGATATAAACGAACTTAAGATGGCTATACCAAGGATGCACAGGTTCAACACAAAATATATAAGGGTAATGTCCTGGCCTAACAATAAAGAAAATCCACTTTCTGAAGAAGAATGGGGGAAAGAGGCAATAAAAAGAATGAAGGAACTTGCAAGAATAGCAGAGGATGGCGGGATTATCCTTATCCATGAAAACTGCAGTGGATGGGGTGGCTTGAGTTATCAAAATATGCTAAAACTTTATCAGGAAGTAAACTCTCCAAATTTTAAACTTCTATATGATACAGGAAATGTCCTTCACTATAACAAAGATGTTGAGCCATGGAAATTTTATAGTGAAGTAAAACCTTATATTGAGTATGTCCATATAAAGGATTATATACTATTTGAAGATGGAAAGGAAAAAGCAACATATCCAGGCGAGGGGCAAGCAAAAGTAAAAGAAATCCTGAAAGATTTAAAGAAATTTGGATATAATGGTTTTATATCCATAGAGCCACACCTTGCAAGTGTAGTACACGAAGGAAAGGTTGGAGACCCTGAAGTTACCTATCAGACATATATCACCTACGGGAAAAAACTTATGGATATAGTAAAAACCCTATGAAAGAAAAGGTTATAGTAGCAAGGTGTGAATCTTATGAAAAATCTGCAGTTGAAAAAGCAATAAATAAAATTTTTATACTTTCAGACATCAGCAATAATCATCTTGATAAGGTTTTATTCAAGCCAAATATGCTTTCAGCAAGACCTCCTGAGGATGGAGTTACAACACATCCTGCTATAGTTGAAGCAACTGTAAGATTATTGAGGAGCAGCAAAAAAATCATAGGTGACAGCCCTGCAAATATAAACAAGACAGTAGAGTTATACTGGGAAAAATGTGGATATAAGAATGTTTCTGAAAATACAGGTGTTCCTCTTGTAAAATTTAGCAATTCTATAATGATAGAATTAGCAATGCCTGACAAAAAGGAAGAAGTTCCTGTTGTAGAGTATATCAAAGAATACAAGGTATTTAACCTTCCAAAATTAAAGACACACGGTTTAACTGTTATAACTGCTGCATTAAAAAATCTTTATGGTCTTATACCGGGCTTTCATAAAAGTGTCCTTCACAGCAAATTTATTTCTCCCTATGAGTTTTCTGAGTTTCTTGTTTCTTATTATCAGGCAATTAAGTCCTGTGTTTTCTTCAATCTGGTGGATGCAATTATCTCTATGGAAGGAGAAGGACCTTCTGCAGGAAACCCTATCCATACAGATTATTTAATAGGAGGAAGCAATGCAGTGGCTGTAGATATGGTATGCTGCTCCCTGATAGGTTTAAAGGTAGAGGATGTTCCATATCTTAAAATATATAAAGAAAGGTATGGACTACCTGAAATAGAAATTATTGGGGATACTCTTATTTCTGTTAAAAAGTTCCATATACCGGAAAGAAAAAGTAATAAGATATTCTCCAGTAAAATCTTAAAACCGTTCTTACATTTACTTGCAAAGTATTTCAAGGCAATACCATTAATAGACCATACTATATGTAAGAAGTGTTATGCCTGTAGAGAGGTATGTCCTGTAAAAGCCATATCACAAAACTTGAAATTTAACAGAAAAAAGTGTATAAATTGTCTATGCTGTTTTGAGGCATGTCCCTATAAAGCAATTAAAATAAAAAAAAGTTTTATTGCTAAACTGTTTACATAAAAACAAGGAGGATTTAAATGGATAAAAAGATTGGGGTGATTAAATACAATATCTCTGATTTTTCTCTTGAAGAACTCTTTAAATGGTGCCAAGAAAACGATGTGGAATATGTTGAACTCCAGAGAAAAGATATATGGGCTGACATTACAAAACAAGAAAATAATATAGAAGAGGTCGCCAGTTTAATTCAGAAGTACGGAATAAAAATATCCCAGATATCCACAGGTAGTGATTTTCTTCAAAAGTCAGAAGACGAGTTTAAAAAACAGATATGGATGGTTGGAGAGATGTGTAAGATGGTGAAAGACCTTGGATTTAACCAACTACGGATAGATGGTGGCTGGCCAAAAGAAGGAGTTGATGAAAAAAATTACAAAGACACGATAATAAAAGGGGTTTCAGCAGTAACAGAGATAGCAGAAAAAGAAGGGGTATACCTTGCACTTGATAATCATGGTGTTGTAACAAATAATTACATACTCTTACTTGATGTCCTCCAGACCATAAAATCAAAATACTTAGGGACAAACCTTGATACTATGAACTACAGGTGGTATGGATATAAGGTTGATGAACTCCTTGATATCTACAAAAAGGTTGCTCCTTATGTTCTCCATACACACCTCAAAGATGGAATTGGAACAGGAGAGGCATATAAAGGAACTGTACTGGGAGAAGGTGAAATACCTCTTAAAGATGCAATCAAAACTCTTAAAGAGAATGGATATAACGGTGTATGGTGTGCGGAATATGAAGGAAAAGAAGGTGCTAATGGTTATAAAAAGTGTGTGGAGTGGTTGAGGAAGAATATATGAACAGGGAAAGGTGGGGAAATAAGTTAGGAGTAATACTTGCGGTTGCAGGAAGTGCTGTAGGACTTGGAAATTTCCTAAGGTTTCCTGTTCAAGCAGCAAGGAATGGTGGCGGTGCCTTTATGATACCCTACTTTATTGCCCTCTTTCTTCTTGGCATACCTCTTATGTGGATTGAATGGACCATAGGGAGATTTGGAGGTGGTTTCGGACACGGAACTGCCCCAGGTATATTCCACTCACTCTGGCAGAAAAACAGGTTTATTAAATACTTTGGTGTTATAGGTATATTTGGACCCATAGTAATATTTATCTACTACATTTATATAGAGTCCTGGCTTCTCGGCTACAGCTTCTTTTCTCTTACTGGAAAATATGCAGGTATAACGGACGAGACAGGTATGATTTCTTTTCTACGGGGTTATCAGGGCATTATACATAATGAATTTTTTTCTGGTATTAAGACGGCTTATATGTTTTTTCTGATAACATTTATTCTCAACATACTTGTTGTATTTTTCGGGATAAAAAAGGGTATTGAAAAGATATGTAAAATTGCTCTGCCACTTTTGTTTATTCTCGCAATTATCATTATGGTCCGTGTATTCACACTTAAATCACCATATAACCCTTCATGGAGCCCATATAATGGACTTGGCTTTTTGTGGAACCCCGACTTTTCTGCACTTAAAGATGCTAAGGTATGGCTTGCAGCAGCAGGCCAGATATTCTTCACGCTCAGCGTGGGGATAGGAGTTATACTTACATACGCAAGTTACCTTAAAAAAGATGATGATGTACTTCTTTCAGGGCTAACAGCAGCCAGCACCAATGAATTTGCTGAAGTAATCATCGGTGGAAGTATTATTATTCCTGCTGCCTTTGTCTTTTTTGGACATAATGGAATATCACTGGTAGCACAGCAAGGTGCATTTGACTTAGGATTTGTCACTATGCCACTGATATTGAAAACATTCTCCGGTGGTATGCTATTTGCATTTATCTGGTTCTTACTTCTTTTTCTTGCAGGTATAACATCTTCCATATCTCTTGCACAGCCAGCAGTTGCATTCCTTGAAGATGAGTTTAACATCTCAAAAAAGAAGGCGGTTGGTATATTTGCTATTGTCTGTTTTACACTTTCACATCTTGCAATATTCTTTCTTGCAAAAGGGGCTGTGGATGAACTTGACTTCTGGGGTGGAACATTTGCGCTTGTTGTCTTTGCCACAGTGGAAACAATACTTTTTGCATGGATATTTGGAATTGATAAGGCATGGGAAGAGATGCATTCTGGATCTGATATTAAACTACCTTATGTTTATAAGTTTATTATACGGTATATCACACCTGCTTTCCTGCTTTTCATACTTGGCTTCTGGACATACCAGCAGGCAGTTCCGACACTCCTCCTTAAAGGAGTACATAAAGAGAATATCCCGTATATCCTCTCTACAAGATTTGTGCTTGTAGCACTATTTCTAACTATTGCTTTTATGGTTAAAAAGGCGTGGGAGAAAAGGAATATATGAGAGTAAGTGGCTTTATATTTATGTGTGTTTCCTGGATAACCATTATAACGCTTTTTGTCTTTTGTATAGGTAAAGTAATAAAAAGCACGATGGAGGAATAGTATGTTAATACCTGCAATTATATTAGGGGGTATGGGTATTATATTTGGTGCGTTTCTTACATATTTCAGTATAAAGTTTAAGGCAGAAGAAAATCCACTAGTTCAGCATATCTATGAACTTTTGCCTAATGCTAATTGCGGTGCCTGCGGTTTCGCTGGTTGTAGTACCTTTGCTGAGGCGTTAGCCGAAGGGAAGGTAGAGCCATATAAGTGTGCGATGATATCTGATGAAAACCTACAGAAGATTTGTTCATTGTTAGGGATAAAAACAGGAGAAAGGGAAAAGTATGTAGCAAGGGTAATGTGTTATGGTGGCAATAATGCTAAAAGAAGATTTGATTATAAAACCATTCAGGCCTGTAATGCAGTTAATGCAATTTTTAACACAACACTTGAATGTAGTTACGGTTGCATTGGAATGGGCGACTGTGTAAAAGTGTGTCCTGTTAATGCTATATCAATGAATGAAAATAACCTTCCTGTGATAGATGAGGAAATATGTATTGGATGTGGAAAATGTGTGGGGGTATGTCCAAAAAATATTATAAAACTTGTACCCATAGGTAAAAATATCTATATTGCTTGTTCCTCTAATGATAGAGGACCTGTGGTAGTCAATGCCTGTAAAACTGGGTGTATAGGTTGTGGTAAATGTGTAAAGGTGTGTCCACAACAGGCGATAACATTACAGAACAACCTTGCAGTAATTGACTATGAAAAGTGCGATAACTGTGGAAGATGTGTGGAAGAATGCCCCAGAAAGATTATATTCAATGCATCTCTAAGGGAAAAACAAATGATTCTTGCATAAAAGGATGAAAGAGAAAAATGTAAAGTTAGTTATTGCATACAATGGAAGTAGATTTTATGGATGGCAGAGGCAAAAAAAAGAAAAAAGTGTACAGGAAACAATTGAAAAGGTACTAAAAAAAATCACAGGAGAAGATATAAAACTTATTGGCTGTGGAAGGACAGACAGCAAGGTACATGCTATATCATACACTGCAAATTTTAAAACTGTAAGCCGCCTTACCGCTGACCAGATTAAAAAAGCCCTTAATGCTAACCTCCCTTATGATATCTATGTAAAAAGTGCTGAAATTGTAGAGACAAAATTCCACAGTAGATACAATACCAGAAAAAAGAGATACAGGTATCTTATTATCTGTGAAGAAAGAAGCCCATTTCTGGAGAACTTTGCCTGTTTTATAAAAGATAAACTTGACATAGAAAAAATGAGAAAAGCAGCCGTCTATTTTAAAGGCAGACATAATTTTTCTGCTTTTCAGGCAAAAGGAAGCAGAATAAAAGACACAATAAGAACGATTTATAGTATTATTATCAAAGAAGAAAAATTTATACTTGACCCTGAAGTTCAACTTATATCAATAGAAATAACAGCAGATGGATTTTTATATAAAATGGCAAGAAACATAATAGGAACACTTATTTATATAGGGCTCGGTAAACTTTCGCCAGAAGATATTCCAGAAATTATTGCATCAGGAGACAGAAAAAGGGTACCTCCCACAGCTCCTCCTGAAGGACTTTATCTGAAGAAGGTGGTGTATTAAATGGACGGAATAAAAGAGATTTTGAAGATATGTAAAAATATAGTAGAAAACTTCCCGCTGTCTCTCATTACAAGTTTCAGGACAGGTGGACCGGCAAGGTTCTTTGTCTCACCATCAGATATAGAAGAAATAAAGGGAGTGCTTGATATCTGCAACCAGTATAATCTCCCACTCATAATTATTGGAAAGGGAACCAATATTCTTATAAGTGATAATGGCTTTGATGGATTGGTCCTGTCTACAAAAAATTTTAACAAAGTAGTTATTCAAGGAACGGATATATATTGTCAGTCAGGTGTCTTGCTTTCATCTCTATTAAAAATATGTATTAAAAAAGAATTAAAGGGAATTGAGTTCCTATCAGGAATCCCAGGAACAGTAGGAGGCGCTATTATTTCAAATGCAGGACTTAAAGATGTCTGGATATCAGAAAAGGTTGTAAAGGTTGATGTAATCTCCCTCTCAAATGGACAGGAAAAAGTACTTAAAAGGCAAGATATAAACTTTGGATATAGAAAAAGTGGACTTGAAAATTATTTTATATCAGGGGTATTTTTTCATCTGAATAACGGAGTAAAGGAAGAAATAAAAAAGACCATATCAGAATATATGAAAAAACGGATTGAAACACAACCACTTGGATATCCATCTGCTGGCAGTATTTTTAAAAACCCACCAGGACTTTTTGCTGGAAAGATTATAGAAGAGTGCGGACTTAAAGGATACAGTATAGGTGGTGCCTGTATATCTGAAAAACATGCAAACTTTATTATAAATAAAGGTGGAGCAACATCAGAGGATATATACAAACTCATAATTATTGTTAAGGAACAGGTTAAAAAGATGTATAATATAGAACTTGAAACAGAGATAAAAATTATTGGTAGTTTTCCTGTTTTCCCCTCACCCCTACCCTCTCCCCAAAGGGGCGAGGGCAAAATACAACGGAGAGTAAAAAGAGAGGGAGCGGAGGACGAAAAATGCGAATAGCAGTACTTTATGGTGGAGATAGCCCTGAAAGAGAGATATCATTACGTTCAGGAAAAGCAGTGGCAGAGGCACTCAAAAGAAAAAGGCATAAGATATTGCTTATTGATACAGCAAAAAAGAACTTTGTAAAGAAGATCCTTGGAGTAGATTGTGCCTTCATAGCACTACACGGCGAAAAAGGAGAAGATGGAACCATCCAGGGATTGCTTGAGATATTGGGTATCCCTTATACTGGCTCTGGTGTCCGTGCATCAGCGATGTGTATGAACAAGGTTATTACAAAAAAGATATTGCTCTATCACAAAATACCCACACCTCTATTTTTAGAAGTAAAAAAAGACAGTCCAGTTAAACCACCCTTTCCTTTTCCCGTTGTTGTAAAACCAGCGAATATGGGGTCAACCATAGGGATAAAAATTACAAGAAACAGAAAGCAAATGTTGAGCGCTATAAAGGAATGTTTTAAACTTGACAGTGAGGTTTTCATTGAAGAATATATAAAGGGGCTTGAGGTTACAGCGGGTATATTAGGTAATGATAATCCAAAGGTGTTACCTGTTATTGAGATAGAGACCCCTACCGGTTTTTATGACTATAAGGCAAAATATACACCCGGAGGAAGCAGACATATCATACCTGCCAGGATAGAAAAAAGGACACTGAAAAAGATAGAAGATATAGCACTCAATACTTATAAGATACTTGGATGTTCCGGTTTTGCAAGGATGGAAATGATTGTAAAAAAAGGCGTCCCTTATGTTCTTGATGTTAATACCATACCAGGTATGACAGATACAAGTTTATTCCCTGATGCTGCAAAGGCAAAAGGAATTTCATTTGAGGAGTTATGTGAGAGAATAGTAATGCTTGGACTGGAAAGATGGCAAAAACAGAAGAAAGGATAAAAGAACTACGACAGCAGGTATGGAGTAGAAGAAAACGCAAGATAAAAGTATTTTCTATTATTACTGGTATTATCATACTTATAGCATTTATATTAAACACTAAAAGGATTTTAACTGCTATCTTTTGGGATATGGAATTATTTCATATAAAAACAGTAAAGATTATACCGGAAAGTGCCCGGCCGTTGCTTACAGGAATAGCAGAAACAGAAAATCTCGGTAATTTACTCTTTCTTGATATACACGACTTGAATAATAGGGTCTCAAAAATAAGGGGAGTAGAAAAATGCTCTATAATAAAAGAGTTCCCATCTACCCTGAAGATTATGATAACCCTAAGAAAACCTTGGGTACTCATAGAAAGAAACTGGGGCGGAATATTTATAGATAGAGAGGGAAAAGTCCTTGAAGTCCCTGAAAGTCATTCTTTTTCCTTAAAGGTATCAGGGATAGAAATAGATAGGGAGAGTGTGGCAGAAGATGAGTTATGGAAATTAGGTGTTTTACAGGAGATTGAAAAATGGTATAATTTTTATAATATCCAGAGATATTTCCTGATGGAGAAGATAACAATAATAAAGCCCACAGAGATAATATTACAAGAAGCAGAAAGTATCAGAAGGATAATTATAACAAGCAATAATATAGAAGAAACATTTAAAAAGATAAAAATAGTTCTTGGAGAATGTGAAGAAAGTGGTAAGGAATGGGAGTATATTGACGGAAGGTTCAGAGACCCTTCAGTAAAGCACAAAACATCACAGGATAAAAAATGAATGAGAATATAGTTACAGCACTTGATATAGGAACAAGTAAGATATTCGGAATTTCAGCCCTTATAAAAAACACAGGGATTGAGATTATAGGTACAGATATTCAGAACCTGCCTGAAGATGTTATAAAAAAAGGCAGGGTGGTTGATATTGAAGAGACAACTAATACTATATTTTTCGTGCTAAAAAACCTTCAGACAAAAATTGGAGAAAATATTGACTGGGTTACTATAGGTATAGGAGGAGGACATCTTAAAGGAGAAAATTATACAAAAAGCATTTCTATTGAACCATCGGGAAGAGAGATAAATGAAAATGATATCCAGACCTTGCGGAGAGAGATAAACAATACTCTGATTGCTGAAAAAGGACTTGGTAAAAAGATACTCTATACTGTATCCCGGCAATATAAGGTAGATAATCTGAATATAACAAAAAAAGAACCTATAGGGATGCACGGTAATGCCCTGGAAATATCTGTTCACAGTATAACAGTAGATACAAATCCACTTCAGGATATCAAAAACTGTATAAAAAATGCAGGTGCACAGATTGAATCTATATACCCACACTCCTGGGCAGCAGCAGAGGCGGTAATCACAGAAGAGGAGAAAAAAATTGGATGTCTTCTTCTTGATATAGGTAAAGGAACAACTGATATCTGTTTCTTTACAGATGGCATTATCGCAGCCACCCAATCAATAAAAATCGGAGGAGGACTTATAGATAGCGATATATCACGACTTTTACATACACCACTAACATATGCTGAAGAAATTAAGAAAACATATGGATATGCCTGCTATCCTTCTCTCTTAAGAGAAGATAAAAATAATATACTTTCACAACAGGTAGAGATACTTAACACCTCTGGTAAACTTTCAAAAAATGTAACTGTGGGTCAGATATCTAATATTGTCTATGAAAGATTAAACGAATTATTTTCAATATACATAAAACCCATTATTATGCAAACAGGAGAAGCAAGTATTGCAGGGGCAAACATAGTAATCACAGGAGGTAGTGCTAAAATTAAAGATATAACAACACTTTCAGAAGAGATATTCGGATTACCATCAAGAATAGGAGCACCTAAAAATCTTCCAGGACTTGAAACAACCTATCACCAACCGGAATTCAGTACAGGAATAGGCCTTGTTATGTTGGCATCCCAGCAGGTAAGGAAAGATAAGAAGAAGTCATCTTTTCAGAAAGTAAAGAAGATTTTTGAAAAATTTTTTTAGAAAATGGTAAAATTGTCCAAAGGAAGGATGTAAATGATTAAATATATAGAAGAGAACGACAGCGCCGGTACAATAAATGTGAAAGTTGTCGGTGTCGGAAATGCAGGTAGCAATATCATCTCAAGGATATATGGGAAAATAGATGGAGTGAAGTTTGTTGTCTTTAATACAGATGTAAATGCTCTAAAATATGCAAAGGCGGACTTTAAAATACAGATAGGGGAAAAGACAACACATGGAAGAGGAACAGGAACTGACCCTGAAAAAGGTAAGTTCGCAGCAAATGAGGATAAGGAAAAAATAACCGAGGTAATGAAAAATGCCCATATTGTCTTTCTTGTGGCAGGACTTGGAGGTGGGACAGGAACGGGTAGTTCTCCTGTGATAGCAAAACTCGCAAAGGATACTGGTGCCATCATCATATCAATAGTTACAACACCTTTTGATTATGAAGGAGAAAAGCGGATTAATTTCGCAACACAAGGTATCCAGATACTTGAATCTAATGTTGATACACTTATACATATTCCAAATCAAAAACTTTATGAGATTGTTGAAAACAATATCTCTATGATAGATGCCTTCGCCAGGATTGATGAAAGAATACTTAACATAATTACATCCATATCTGACCTTATATATAAACCGAAACTTCTGGACATTGACTTCGCTGATATATCCGCTGTAGTGGAGAATGCGGGAAAAGGTATAGTAGGACTGGGTTATGGTAAAGGTGAAGGAAGAATAGAAAATGCAGCAAGAGATACAATAAACGACCCACT
>JAMWCZ010000038.1:13300-13673 GCA_023819225.1 Candidatus Omnitrophota bacterium | reverse complement strand
GACTTTTATTCAGGAGATACTCTATCAGAAACACGACATTTTATCTTTGAAACTACAGACCCTGTGCAGAATTTGAGATACCTTAGGTAATACCTTCCATATCTTTGAAAAGTTAGGAGATTCTGTGTGGTAGCATTTACCCCTCACCCTTACCCTTCATCCTCACCTTTATCATTCTCCTTCATATGGGGAGGAATTTAAGAATCTTCCCTTTTCCCTCACCTTTTATTCCCTCTCCCCGCACTGGCCCCCTCTCTTTTTTCCTCTCCCCTGCGGGGAGAGGGTATGGGTGAGGGGATTCCCTCGCCCCGCACAGCGGGGAGAGGGTATGGGTGAGGGGATTCCCTCGCCCCTGCCAGAGGGGAGAGGGTTA
>JAMWCZ010000038.1:0-13290 GCA_023819225.1 Candidatus Omnitrophota bacterium | reverse complement strand
TGCCAATGCGACGAGTAAGGAGCATTGTTTGGCAAGGGCAGTGAGTCGGTGAACTGCCCCCCGTTGACCGAAGCCCGTAAGGGCAAGAAGGGTGAGGGGTCTCCTCTCTTTTCCCTCGCCCCGCACAGAGGGGAGAGGGTATGGGTGAGGGGAGAGTTAGGGTATTTTTGAACAAAAAATTAGAGGAAAAGGTGATACCTTTGTACCCTATCCGTACGAAAACTTGACAAAACTTTAACGTTGTAGTATAATATAAAAGATGGATAATATAAAATCCATACAAAAAAGAGGAGTTACAATCAAGGATATTGCCAGGATTGCTGGTGTTTCTTATTCCTGTGTTTCTCATGCCCTCCGTGATAAAAAAGATATCTCTCAAGAGACAAAAGATAGGATAAAAAAAATAGCAGAGGAATTAAATTACCAACCCAACCATATTGCAAGAGGGCTTGTTCTTGGGAAGTCGTTTAATATAGGGATAACAGTACAATTGAAGGAAGATCCGAACAATATGGAATTTCTTATTGGTTTTTTAAGGGAAGTGGAAAAGGCAGGTTATTCTCTTGTTATATATACAACCACAGAACCATCAGGTTGTCTTACTGAAAAAGAACTGAAAATGATAAGCAGGAGAATGGTGGATGGTTTTATAATGAATGAATGTAATACGCAGGATAAAAAACTTATGGAGTTGCTTAAGGAAAGGAAGATTCCTTTTATCTCTTACAATGGTTTTTACACTAAGAATTCTGTAACATTAGACAGGGCTGAAGGCATAAAGAAGGTCATCAATTATCTTATAAAATTGGGGCACAGAAGGTTTGTCTATCTCTGTCATCCGTATAAAGGTTTCCATATAAAAAATAAAGCATCAAAGATATATGGATTTAAGAAAGGGATTGAAGAAAACGGTCTGACTTTCAGTGTTGATATGGTTATAGAAGGATGGGGTACCCTTGAAGATGGATATGATAAGACACTACAAATTTTAAGGAAGAGCGGGGATTTACCCACAGCGTTCATCTATCACAATGACCTATCAGCAATGGGCGGTATGGCTGCTCTTGCTGAAAATAGTATAAAAATTCCTGAAGATGTCTCAGTTGCTGGCTTTGATAATATACATATAAGTAGATATACTAATCCGCCACTGACTACTGTAGGACAACCAAGAGAAGAGATAGTAAAGGAGGTTGTAAAGCGTATCCTTGAAAAAATTGATAACCCTGAAGAAGAATTTCCTGTGAAGATTTTCATACCTGAACTTATTATAAGAAGGTCAACAGGACCGGTAAAAACAAAAATCTATAAAGGAAGAAAGAAAAGATATGTGTAAAGTTAACTGCATGCAATTGAAGAACATGTTTTTTTCCTTTTTTTCATCGGGTTGTACCCTATGTTTACATATATTTCCCCCTTTCCCATTCACAGGAAGTTCCTGTGGATGATTATATAGAGATTACATTTTAATGGAGGTGTGAGATGAGAAGAAAAGGATTTACTTTAATAGAGTTGCTTGTAGTAGTGGCAATTATTGCAGTTTTAGCAGCAATGTTGCTACCAGCACTTTCACAGGCAAGGGAGAAGGCAAGGCAGGCAACGTGTATTAATAATCTGAAGCAGATATCCACAGTGTTTTTTATGTATCTAATGGATAATGACGATACCTTCTGCGGCACCACAAATGTTTATAATAGATCATGGGCAGGGAGGTATTTTAATGCTATCCTGAGCGATTATCTTGAACCCAACAGGTATAGGATTAATGATACTTACGGATACAACAGGACTTTATCTAAGGTCTGGAACTGCCCTACCATTATGAAGAAAAAGCCATACTATCAAACTGTCTCTCCTTATGTAAGGATATGGGATTGTACAGAAAGCAGTTATGGATGGAACTTCTCTATGGCAACCTCTTCTGGCTATCCTGCATATTCTGGTTCATTCAGATACAGAGGGAAAGGGATGAGCAAGATTCTGCTTCTTACAGAGATGTGCTGGGAAAAGAGTAGTGGTTATACTGTAGTAAGTGGTAATGCATATGACTCCTACTGGGGGCTGAGAAGCAGGGCGCATGGAGAGTTTCTTAATGTTCTTTTCCTTGATGGTCATGTGGAGGCAGTCCTTTCAAGAGATTTAAAGTATGATACGAGTGTTGCACAGTACTGGCTATATCCACCATACTCCACATACTGGGATGGTAGAGCGTTTAATGGTATGAGTTCCTGGTGGTGGCTAAACCTGAGGAAATAGCAACAGAAGGTCCAGTTTTAAAGTAAAGGGGGAGAGATGAAACGAGGGGGAAGATTTATTTTGGTTTTATTACTTATTCCTGTATTTGTAGCAGTAGCAGAAGATGTAAAATACAGCCGTGGCGAGTTGAAGAAGATGATATCTGTGGTAAAGGCAGAAGAGCCACCCAGTATAGATGGTGTACTGGAAGAAGGTGAGTGGAACAGGGCAACAGTTATTACAGGACTTATAAGAACAAAGACAAATATACAGCAGTGGGGGGTAACTTCAGGTATTGATAATATCGCAGGAGACAGGAGTTTTTTCTATATTACCTATGATGACGAAAATCTTTATATAGCACACCACAGCCCACCCCCTGCCCGTCTTGGTAATGTACCTGCAGTAGTAGCCGTGATGCTAAAGAAGACACAGGCAACACATGATGCAAATATCAACTGGGATGATAGCATCTATATATCCATAGTGGACCCTGTATATCCCGGTGGTGATAAGTATGTAATACAGATAAATTCAGCAGGAACTACATTTGAGTGTATATGGTACAACAATTATGTATGGGAGGAAGATATCCTTAAAAGGAAACTGGGGAAGTTTCCGGGTATTACACTTTCTTGGGATCCACATGTAAAGAGTGCTTCAAACCTTACACTTGATGGCTGGGTAATTGAGACAGCGATACCCTGGGCAGAACTTGGTCCATCTATCCAGAGACCTGTATCCGGTAAGGTAATGTATATGAACTTTGGAAGGATATGGAAAGAGGTGATGGATGAGGGGCATATATGGGCAGCAGATGATGAGATGTCTCCAATGGGTGAGGTTGTATTTGCAGGAGATAAAGGGATTATAATACAACTCAAGGATACAGGTGATATTCCAAAAGGGGTTGTGTCATTTAATGCGGATATTATAAATACATTTTCCACAGAGAAGAAACTTTCTGTTGATGTATATACAGAGCCAGGGGGACAACTTGATAAAAAAGAGATTACACTTTCTGCTGGAGAGAGAAGAAACTATAAATTCAGTGGAAGGTTGAAAGATATTATAAGAGGAAAAATAGTTTTTATGATAACAGATAAAGAGACAGGAAGTCCTGTGCATATAACAACACTTCCTGTTATAAGACCCACAATGCCGGATATATATGTTAGAAGGTACAGAAGTATTGATATGATGAAGTTTGAGATGGATGTCAGTTTCCTTGGTGATGTGGACCTGAAGAAGGTAGGGATAAAACTTGATATAAAAAATAAAAAAACAGGTAAAAAGGTGTACAGCAAGAGATTTAAGGGGATTGAGTCATACCAGCCAGTCATAGAAATATCTACAAAAAAATGGGAGCCAGGTGAATACACCGCACATATTGTTTTTTCATCCCCAGGCAGACCTGCATACAAGACAGATGTTGACTATCTCCATCCAGAATTACCTATCTGGTGGGACAACAGATATGGATTTGAAGATATGGAAAGGGACAGGGTTCCCTATCCCTGGGTACCTGTGGAATTAAAGGAAGAGACAGTAAGTGTATGGGGGAGAAGATATATATTTGATAAGGGGATGTTCCCGAAGCAGATAACAACACTGGACCATCCTTTATTGAGGGCACCTGTACGGCTGGTGGTCAAGACAGCCAGAGGAGAGGTAATAGATACTTCTGCTGTAGATACAGAGTCAGAATGGACATCTGTAAAACGGACAAGGATTGATGGTGTCCGTCTGATAGAAGGGAAAGAGATTTTATTGAAGAACAGTATATGGGTAGAGTATGATGGTCTTTTATGGAATACTCTTACAATAAGCCCGAAGAAAAAGACAGTAATTACTTCTATGGAATTAGAGGTGCCTCTTACAAAGGAATTTACAGATTTTATCAACCCGAGGGACTATTCAATGCGGACAACAGGGAAACTTAAGCCAGAGGGTTTTTCCTCAGAACCAACCCGTGCTGTGTGGCTGGGAAATGGGGATGGTGGTATCCAGTGGTTCTGTGAGACAGATGGATGGTTTTTTGTAAAGGATACCAATAGTTCGCTTAAGGTTGAGGTAAAGGATGGTACTGCTACAATGCGTATAGTGATGATAGACACACCCACAGAATTTGAAAGTCCACATAAGATACAGTTTGGGCTTATGGCTACACCTGTAAGGCCAAAGGTATGGCGTACCCCTGAACATATGAGTTATAGGGGATATCCTGCTGGAAAGGGGATGTTCTGGGATGTGAATAATGAGGTAGTCCCTGGTGCTTTGAATGAGTGGAGCGGACTTTATGTGGGAACTGCTGCTACCAATCCATCGCAGGAAGCATTTAAGTTATATGCCGATGAATGGAGACCTGATGCAACCAGCCGTTCTTCTGAAAAGACAGGTAGGTGGGTGCCTGTATCTATGGCATCAAAGAGTTTAAGAGATTATTATGCCTGGAGGCACTGGTACAGACAACATCTCCATACACGTGGTTTTTCAGGGCTTTATTATGACTGTTCAGGGGCGATACCAAGTGCTAATCCTTATATAGGGACTGGCTATAAAAAGAGGGATGGTAGTATAGTACCCACATATCCCTATCTTGCAGAAAGGGAGATAACAAAACGGCTTTATAATATCACACTGAGCAATAATGAGTTTGCTTCAAGGGATGCATGGATAGGTTATCACCATTCAGGGATGCCTATTGTAATGTATATGAGTTTTGCCAATGAAAGTTGGGATGGTGAAAACCTAAACTCAAGGATAAACGAGAGTCAGCAGACATACCTTGGTGTTGTTGATACTTCAGTTTACCGTGCGGAGTTTATGGGACATAACTTTGGCTGGCCTGTATTCTTTTTAGGTCAGGGAAGGTTAAAGCGTGAGTGGGTAGAGGCAAATGGAGGTCCTGAGGCAGTATTTGACCAGATAAGCGGTCTTGACCTTCTTCATGATGGAGGAGGTGTCTGTTGTATTATGCCTGCGATAGGAGGGGCAAAGCCACAGGAGATGCGGAGGGTAAGGGAGCGGATGGCAAAGGCATTAGATAAGCATAACTTTTATCACTGGGTATATCAGTTTATACCTTACTGGAGGCAGGATATAGTAAAGGTTCCGCAAGAGAATATGTATGTTTCAATTTATTTAGCACAGCCATCAAAATTGACAGCGACAGACCCTAATGAACATATAAATAGGGCAAGGGTATTTGACTCCTATTTTGATAAGTTCCTTCCTCCATGGATAAAGGCAAGAAACAGACAGGAGGTTGAACTATCGAGGAAACAACTCAAAGTAATGGAAGACAGGGCGATACTTATAGTTTACAATGAGAGTGGCTATGAAGGGGAGGTACGGATTAAGGTTGACTGGGGGAAGTTAGGGTTAGGTAGTCCTGATAGATTGAAGGTAGAGAATGCTGTACACAGCACAGGGTTTAGGTTAGAGAAGCGGAAGGATGAGAAAGGTAATGAGTATGAGGAGGCGGTATTTTTCCCCAGGTCTGAGGAGTATGCGAAGATAGAGGGTGATGAGGTTGTTTTCCCAATAACAAAGTATAACTACAGGATGATTGTGATAGAAAAGAAAAAGTAAAAAGGGATGAAAATTGTCTGGATTTTTATGGTTATATCTTTTTTATATCAGGTAAATGCTGAAGATATTATAATATCAGATGTTTATCCACCCCCTGATGGGATGGTTGGTATTCTCAACCCTGAACTTTCTGTCAGAATAACCCACGGGGACAACAGGCCGATAGAGATAATATTCAGTAGTGATGCTTCAGGTGAGTGGCAGGAGATAGGAAGGATAAAAGAAGCAGGGCCTGGGGTTTACAGGATAAGACCCAGGGATATGACAAGAAGGGGGACAACTTATAACTGGGAGGTAACTGTTTCTGATGGTAAAGAAGAACTATCAAAGAGGTTCAGTTTCAATCTTGCTGTATTTGTTGGACCAAAGAGTCAGGTGATAACACACTCTGACTGCTGGAAATACGGGTATATCAAACATGGTTGGGAAAAAGGAAAGTTTTTTGTTACAACCCAGCGCGGAACCTGGGCTGCATATGATGTTGATAAAGGATGGTACAGGACATACCAGCGACTGATGCGCCGTGAAAAGATGACAGGCAACTGGAAAGCGATGGAAGATGGCGGGGATTTAGGGCATCCTTTCTGGGGATACTGGAATGGTGCCTACCATGTGCTGGGTATGAGAGCAGATGGGTTTGGATGGCAGATGGCATCGGCAAAGACATTTGAGGATTTTGGCAAACTCATCTATGAAAAGGATTTAAAAGATACAGGGACAAGGACTATCCAGCCACACTGGGAGGAAGGCACCACATATACATTCAGTGAGGACCGTGCCTGGATTATGGCTATAGATTATGATGAACAGACAAAAAAAGGACTGGTGAAATACTGGGAGTGGACAAAGGAAAAAGGGTGGGGGGCACCTGTAATTGTAGGGATTGTTTCCAACCATACGGGCAGGGTTGCGCTTGTCCGTCATACCCGGGAGATATGGTATATATTTGTAACAGAGGGTGAGATTGGTGCACTTGACGGACAAGATATGAGTTTTAAGTCCACGCTCAAGTACTTCAAATCGGTTGACGCCGGGAAGACCTGGAGCGCACTAACTGATACAGGGGTGCCTGCACATGCAATATGGAGCAGTGTGTCCTTTGCAAGATATGGTGATAATTATTATGTCTTTCTTTCAGAAGGGAGGGATACATATATATACTTTACCAGGGACCTTGAAGACTGGAAATACGACCATAGGACGAGGCAAAGGGTAGCAAAGGGGATGTGGTGCAAGCCAAATGGTACATTACTTAATCAGTGTGCACTTATATTTACAGTTGCAAGTGACCTTTCATATCACGATGAACAATATGGTATAATTGTTGTGGTCCCTGAGATGATATCACATCCAGGCAAGCCAGTGTTTTTATCTCCTGATGATGGTGCGAAACTGCCATCAGGAACAAAGGAAGTAGAACTTTCTGTGAAGGTCTCAGGACCCCAGACATACGATGTGGCTTTTTATTTAGAGGATGGGACATTTATAGGAGAGGATAAACTACTTCGTGATGGTGATACAGCAAGGATAAAAATAAAGAACCTTGAGCCGGGAAAGATATACAGATGGTATGCAGTAAGCCGTGGTGCATTGCTTGAATATTACGGGTGTGAGCCGTATACAACCAGTGATGAGCAGTGGTCGGATATATATTCTTTCAGTGTATCTAAATAAAACAGGAGAGTAAAATGAAGATAGGCAAGTTGATTTTAGTATTTTTCTTTTTATCTTCAGTAATATTGCTTCGGGCGGAGGTAAAGGAAGAAGGAAGGTCAAGGCAGTTGTATGGCCCAGAAGACCTGACAAAATTTATATCTCTTGTCAAAACAGCAAAACCACCTGTGATAGATGGTGTAATGGATAAAGATGAGTGGAGATATGCAACTTCAATTACAGGACTTACAAAGGTAGCATATATCTATCAGAGTGGAGTCCATGGCTGTATCTGTGATGACCCGGATTATGAGAGGAACAGAAAAGATATTTCCTATATAATGATAGACAATATGGCAAACCACCAGAGCAGGTTCTGGATTACATATGATGATAATAACCTTTATATAGCCCACCATAGCCCACCACCACCCAATATAAAGGATATCCCTGCAATGATAGAAGTTATGTTGAGAAAGACACAGACACTCCATGATGCAAACATTGACCAGGATGATTGTATAGATATAGAGATAATGTCTCCTGTATATCCCCGGGGAGATAATTATATTATTCAGGTGAATTCAATAGGTACAACATTTGAATGTATATGGGGTGGAACTAAAGGAAAGATGCCAGGTATTACCGTTGGATGGGACCCGCCTGTAGTTAATGCTTCGCGGTTGACCCTTGATGGCTGGGTGATAGAAGTAGCAATACCATGGAGTGGTCTTGCACCTTACATAAACAAGCCAAAAGATGGAGATGTCCTGTATATGAACTTTGGCAGGATATGGAGAGAGGTTATGGATGAGCCACATGCCTGGCAGGGATATGATGGATTCAGACCTAAAGGAGAGGTTGCTTTTGGAGGCAGTCAGGGGATTGTTGTCCAGATGAAGGACGTTGGTAATCTTCCGAGAGGAGAAGCGGCCTTTTCAGCAGATATAACAAATTTTTACAATGAAGACCGTAGAGTTTCTGTAGAAATTACGACCAACTCAGGGGAAATTAAAGAAAAGAAGGAGATAGCAATACCAGCAGGGAAAAGCACTTCTTATAATTTCAATGGCCGCATAAAAAGTTTTGATACCACTATAATCTCATTTGTTATAAAGGACTTAAAAGCAAACAGGATAGTTTATAAATCTTCCCTTCCTGTAATACGTCCTACAGAGCCATCTTTTTTTATAAGAAGATACAGAAGCAAAGAGCTTGCAAAGATAGAGACAGATATGTCTTTTATGGGAGCAGCAGACCTTGAAAAGATAAATATTAACTTGAAAGTAACCAATAAACAGACAGGGAAGGATGTATTGAATAAGATATATAAAAATCTATCTTCCTATCAGCCAGTCCTTGAATTTTCTACAAATGGATGGGAGCCAGGGGACTATGAAGCGACATTTATTTTCAGTGCTCCCGGAATAAAACCATACCAGACAACTATATCTTACAGGCATCCGCCTCTGCCTGAATGGTGGGGCAACAGATATGGATTTGACGATATGGACAATGATGTTGTTCCCTATCCCTGGACAGATATGAAGGTAGAGAAGGATACAGTATATGTCCTTAACAGGGAATACAGGTTTAGTGATAGGTTTTTACCCGAGCAGATAAAGACGTTTGACTATCCGATACTGCGTGGACCTATACGGCTGGTTATAAAGAAGGCAGATGGAGAGGTAATAGACACAGGTGCACTTCCAGTAAAAGTGGAATGGGCAAAGGTAAAAAGGACAAGGGTGGAAGGGAGCAGGATTATAGAGTTAAAAGATATCAACCTGAAGAATGAGTTCTGGGCTGAGTATGATGGATTTTTATGGAATACCCTTACAGTGAAACCTGTAAAAGAAACCGAAATAGTATCTATGGAACTGGAAATCCCTATTACAAAAGAATTTACAGATGTTATAAATAACTGCGATTATTCACTAAGGACAACAGGGAAACTTAAGGCAGATGGTTATACATGGCCTGCCACAAGACCTGTATGGTTAGGAAATGGTGATGGCGGACTGCAGTTGATACCATTTGAAGATAATAAGTACTTTGTGAGAGATATAAAAAAAACGATAAATGTAAAAAGGACCGATGAAGGGGCAACACTCAGTTTTACAATTATAGATACATCTACAAAGATAAAGTCCCCTTACAATGTGCAGTTTGGACTTATTGCCACACCTGTAAGACCGAATATAAAACGCACACCTTATTTTTCTAAGGCAGGTATTACCGGTGGTGGTCCCTGGTATCCGAAGGGTATGGAGTTTATGGCTGCACCTGACCCTGGATTTGACTTCTATGGATATGGAACTAAGGTAGGCAGAATCTATGTCCATCCTGCACCATTAAATGTTTCGCCTGAATCACTTGCAAAAGATGCTATAGGTGGAGAAGATTACCTTTTTGCGGATGAGTTCCGTGAAAATCCTGCAGAACGGACTCTTTCCCATATAAAGACCGACTACAGACACCAGCAGTTAATAGATTATTTTGTCTGGAGACACTGGAAATTTCAGAATAAATACGGGTTTAAAGGATTATATTATGATGGTGGATTTGTTGGTTATACCCTGGGGATGAGAGAGATGGTAAAAAGGATGTACAACATTACACTAAGTAATACCCTTTTTGCTGGCAGGGAGATAAATATAGGGTTCCACAGTTCAGGTATGTTTAATATGGGTGTACTCGGGTTTGGTTCATACAACTGGGATGGAGAGAACTATAATGGGATTATCAATGCTAACCAGCAGACATACCTTGGTGTAACAGATACTGCTATGTACAGGGCACAGCATATGGGATACAACCTTGGTGGCTGGCCTATAATGTTTTTAGGTCAGGGGCGGTTGAAGCGTGAGTGGGTAGAGGCGAATGGAGGTCCTGAGGCAGTATTTGACCAGATAAGCGGTCTTGACCTTCTTCATGATGGAGGAAGTGTCTGCTGTATTATGCCTGCGATAGGAGGGGCAAAGCCACAGGAGATGCGGAGGGTAAGGGAGCGGATGGCAAAGGCATTAGATAAGTATAACTTTTATCATTGGGTATATCAGTTTATACCTTACTGGAGGCAGGATATAGTAAAGGTTCCGCAAGAGAATATGTATGTTTCAATTTATTTAGCACAGCCATCAAGGTTAAAAGAGAGGATATATCCTGAATATGTAAGGATGTATAAATACCTTCCCAGATACATACAGGCACAGATAGTTGATGAGATAGAGAAGGAGAGGAAGTATTTAGAGACATTAGAAGACAGGGCGATACTTATAGTTTACAATGAGAGTGGCTATGAAGGGGAGGTACGGATTAAGGTTGACTGGGGGAAGTTAGGGTTAGGTAGTCCTGATAGGTTGAAGGTAGAGAATGCTGTACACAGCACAGGGTTTAGGTTAGAGAAGCGGAAGGATGAGAAAGGTAATGAGTATGAGGAGGCGGTATTTTTCCCCAGGTCTGAGGAGTATGCGAAGATAGAGGGTGATGAGGTTGTCTTCCCAATAACAAAGTATAACTACAGGATGATTGTGATAGAAAAGAAAAAGTAAAAGGGGAAAAGAATGAAGAGGGGAATTTTAATTCTGTTTTTGTTAAGTGTTTTTTATTTCTTTTCACTGAACACTTTTGCAGGTGTTAAGCCCGTATTCCATCTTGATTTTGAAAATGGGCTTACACCAGAGATAGGACCGTCTCAAGAAATGAAATGGAGTGGAAAAAAAACACCACAATATTCTGATGAGGGACTGACAGGTAAGGCGCTTCTGATAGGAGAAAGCCAGGGGCAGGTTCTTATCCCGCCACCTGAAAATACTGCTGAATCTGGTACACTGATTTTCTGGAGCAGGGGGCTGGAAAACTGGAATATATGGAGTTTCGGGGCAACACCTTGTCATACAACATACCTGGCAAATGTAGGAAGCGGAATGATTTATAAATGGTGCTGGTATTCATCATTATGTTTTTTTGGACATCCTGAGCCGACCATCTGGTTTCCAATGATGGACCCGGATATCGCTGGTTGTTATGGTGCATCTTTTGACCAGTACCAGTGGACACAGATAGGTGTTTCCTGGCAGAAGAGAGAGGATGAGAAGTTCAGAGTCCGCATATATCTTAATGGTAAGATGGTTGCTGAAACAGCCAGGAAGTATGTATTTAACGGAGCAAATATCGGTGGAAATATGAATGAAGGTGGTAGACGTGTCATTGACAACATAAAGATATGGGACAGGGTGCTGACCGACGCAGAAGTAAAACAACTTTACAGACAGGAAATGAAACTATTGAACCAGCCACTTTTTTCAATACCTAAGGTGAGCAGAACACCTTCAATAGATGGAAGGATTGACCCTGATGAATGGAAAGAAGCCACAGCAATCACAGGACTGGTAGAATTTAAAAGTGGAGAGGTAGCAGAAGACCAGAGTATATTTTATCTATTGTATGATGAGACCTACCTTTACATTGCGATGGTGGGACAGATGACAGAGACAGCGAGGACAAACCCAGCCCTGGTATTTGAAAAATTTTTAAAGTCAGAGGGAACTGGAAGAACTGAAAAAGTCCTTGAAGATGATGTGGTAGAAGTTATTATTTCGCCTGACTACTGGCAGACATCACAACATACTGAACCGGGTGACTGGAAGGAGTACAGGTTGGTGATAAACTCTTCAGGGGGATACTGGTCTTCTTCTTATGGTAAGGAAGGTGCTGATACTTCCTGGAACCCTGTTGTCCAGTCAGCCAGCACAGTTAAGTCAACTGGCTGGCAGTTTGAGTGTCGTATTCCTCTTTCTTCATTTGAGGTATCTCCGAAGGAAGGAGAGAAATGGGGAATTCAACTTGGCCGTATCTGGAAGCATCTTAAGGACCAGCATGATGTATGGGCATGGGGATATAGATTTACTCCTGATGGTGAAACAATAAAGAAGCGAGTAAAACCCAACCAGACACCACCTGTTCCTTACCAGCCGGATACTGTCAGGAAGATGCATATACATAAAGTTAAAGGTGAAGACGCTTCCAGTATAGGAACTATGTGTTTTACTGGAGAGCCAGTGCCTGCGGTAAAAGTGGTAAAGACAGGAAAACTCTCGGATAAAGAGGTTGACTTTAAGGCAGAATTTTTCAACCCATCAGATTCTGAACAGAGTATCAGGGTGAAGATTTTTACAGATACACTCGGGTTATCAGTTGAAGAGGCAATTAAAATCCCGGGGAAAGGGAGTGCTGAATTTACTAAAAAATATAGGATAGAGGACTTCACATCATCAAATCTTACATTTGAGGTATATAAATCTGACAATAATCTTATACACAGGACTTCAATCCCCTTTTACATAGAGCAGTCATTCGGGGTCAGTGTTATACAGTATCCCAATTATGAAAAATTCCTTGTTGAACTTGACCTCGGGCTACTCTCAGGGGCACCGCTTGAAGAATTAGGTGTTGATATTCATATAACGGATAATAAAGGTAAACCTGTTTATACAAAGGATGGGTTTAATGTTTCATCGTATCTTATGCGTATAGAAGATACAACAGCAGGTTTTCCGCCAGGGGATTACACAATGTCTGTTATTGTTAAGCGTGGTGGTAAGATTATTTCCAAAGACGAGAGTGTCTTCAAAAAGGTAGAAAAAGCGGTATGGTGGGATAACCGCTATGGATACCAGGATATGGACAATGATGTTGTTCCCTATCCCTGGACAGATATGAAGGTAGAGAAGGATACAGTATATGTCCTTAACAGGGAATACAGGTTTAGTGATAGGTTTTTACCCGAGCAGATAAAGACGTTTG